>JALVRJ010000185.1 GCA_027031305.1 Hyphomicrobiales bacterium
CCCATGAACAGCAGGGACGGGTTGGCCACCTCCACCAGACCCCGCCCGCGCATCTCGAACACGCCGATCTCGTCGGTGGCGCCAAAACGGTTCTTCACCGCCCGCAGGATGCGGTATTGGTGTCCCCTGTCGCCCTCGAAGTAGAGCACCGCGTCCACCATGTGCTCCACCACCTTCGGCCCGGCGATCTGACCTTCCTTGGTCACGTGGCCGATGAGCATCACCACCGCCCCGGTCTTCTTGGCGAAGCGCACCAGCGCCTCGGCACCGGCGCGCAACTGGCTGACCGTGCCCGGCGCCGATTCCACCACCGGCGTCCACAATGTTTGCAGGGAATCGATCACCACCACCTCCGGACGATGCTTCTCCAGCGTGGTGACGATGTCGGCCACGTTGGTGTCCGAGGCCAGCAGCACCGGCGCGTCCAGCACCCCCAGCCGCTGCGCCCGCAGGCGAATCTGGTCCGCCCCCTCCTCGCCCGAGACGTAGACGGCGCCATGCCCGGCCCGCGCCAGCGCCGCCAGCACCTGCAACATCAGCGTCGACTTGCCGATGCCCGGGTCGCCACCAACGAGCAGGGCCGAACCCGGCACCAGCCCGCCCCCCGTCACCCGGTCCAGCTCCTTCACTCCGGTAACGATGCGCGGCGGCGGCGTGCTCTTGCCGGCCAGCGGCTCCAGCTTGCGGCTGCGACCCTTCGGCAGGCGCACGCCACCGGCGACGGAAAGAGGCTGTTCCGGGCTTTCCTCGACGATGGTGTTCCACTGCCCGCAGGCGTCGCACCGTCCCGCCCAGCGCGGCGTCACCGCCCCGCAGTTCTGACAGACATATGAACTCTTCGCCTTGGCCATTGAACCGGTTCGCTTGAATTCCGGGAAAGTTCCCTGCAAGCACGATGATTCTATCCGCGCACCTGCATCTTGATGGGGCCGTCGGCGCGGCCGTGAATGAACTGGTCGACATAAGGATTGCCGGAATTGTCCAGTTGCGAAATGGGCCCGTGCCAGATGATCCTGCCCTTGTAGATCATCGCCACCTCGTCGGCGATGCGCCGCACCGACTGCATGTCGTGGGTGATGGTGATGGCGGTGGCGCCCACCTCCTTCACCGTCTTCACGATCAGCTCGTCGATGACCGCCGCCATGATCGGGTCCAGCCCCGTCGTCGGCTCGTCGAACAGGATGATCTCCGGCCGCGTGGCGATGGCCCGGGCCAGGCCGACGCGCTTCTGCATTCCGCCGGAAAGCTCCGCCGGATACAGGTCGGCCACCTCCGGCGGCATTCCCACCTGCGCCAGCCTATCGATGGCCACCTCACGGGCCTGGCGCCGCGGCACGCCCTGTCCGTGAATGAGGCCGAAGGCGACATTTTCCCATACCGGCAACGAGTCGAACAGGGCCGCGCCCTGGAACAACATGCCGAACTTGCGCATCAGCCGCGCCCGCGCCCGACCCTTCAGGTGCACGGTTTCCTCGCCGTCGATGACGATGCTGCCGGCATCGGGCCTCAGCAGGCCGATGATGCACTTGATCAGCACCGACTTGCCCGTGCCCGAACCACCGATGACCACCAGCGAAGAGCGGCGTTTGACGTCCAGATCCACGCCATCGAGCACCACCTTCGGCCCGAAGCTCTTCTTCAGCCCGCGCACGGAGACATGAATGTCGCCCTCGCCGGTGGCCACGCCCTCCGCCGCCCCTGGTGCCTTGCCGCCCTGTCCGCCCTTGCCGTCCGTCATGCCAGCCAGTTCCCGCTTCGTCATTTCGCGAACAAGGTGGAGGTGAGCACGTAGTTGGCCGCCAGGATGAGGATGGAGGCCGAAACCACGGCGTTGGTCGTGGCCCGCCCCACGCCCTGCGCGCCACCGCGCGAGTTGAACCCGTGGTAACACCCCATGAGCGCCAGGATGAAGCCGAATACTCCCGCCTTGATCAACCCGGAGGTGACATCGTCCCATTGCAGGAAATTCACCGTATTGGCGAGATACGAGCCGGCGTTGAAGCCCAGCGAACGGGTGCCGACGACATATCCCCCCAGGATGCCGATGATGTCCGCCACCAGCACCAGCAGGGGCAGCGCCACCACCCCGGCGACGATGCGCGGGGCGACGAGATATTTCATCGGGTGAACCGAAAGGGTGGTCAACGCGTCGATCTGCTCGGTCACCCGCATGGTGCCGATTTCCGCCGCGATGGCGGCCGACACCCGCCCGGCCATCATCAGCGCCGCCAGCACCGGCCCCAGCTCGCGCGTGATACCCAGCGCGACGATGGACGAGACGAGGTTTTCGGCGTTGAAGCGCGAGGAACCGATGTAGATTTGCAGCGCCAGCACGCCGCCGGTGAAAAACGCGGTCAGGCCGATGACGGGCAGCGAATGGTAGCCCATGCGCATGAGCTGGATGAGCATCTGGCGCGGATACCAGCGTGGCAGCAGGCCGATGATCAGGGCGTCGCGCAGAAACAGCGTCAGGCGGCCGATTTCGGCCAGCAACGCCAGCACCACCTGTCCGATCCGGGCCAGTGGATTCATGTCCTCGCCCCTTGCCCCATTGCACGTGGTTCGTCGCGCCCGCCTGGCGACAGGGCCGTGTCCGCAAGCCCGCGCGAACCACTCAGGACGACGTATACAAACGTGTAAAGCGGGGGCCGAGGCTTGTCAAAATCTCGTAGGCGATGGTGCCGGCCCAGCACGCCAGTTCATCGACGCTCACATGCGGCCCCATCACCTCCACCCTCATGCCACGCTCCAGGACATCCGGCGCTATGGCCGAAACATCCACCGCCGCAAGGTCCATCGAGATGCGCCCCACGTAGGGCGCGAATTGCCCCGCCACGAACACGTGCGCCGGCCCGGCCACCCCTTCCGCGACACGCCGGAACAGACCGTCGGCGTAACCGACGCCGATGATGGCGATGCGCGAATCATCCTTCGCCGTCCACGTGGCGCCATACCCCACGCTCTCGCCGCGCCGCACCTCGCGCACCTGCAACACGGTGGCGTAAAGCGTCGCCACCGCGCGCATGGGGTTGGAGCGCTCCGAAAACGGGTTGCCTCCATAAAGCGCAATACCGGGGCGCAACAGGTCATATTCCCAGTTCGGCCAGGCGATGGCGGCGGCGGAATTGGCCAGCGAGGTCGGCACGGAAGGAAACAGCGCCCGAATCTCGTCGAACAGCGCCTTCTGCCGGCCGTTCATCTCGTGCCCCGGCGTGTCGGCACAGGCCAGGTGGCTCATCAGCAGGCATGGGCGGAAATTGCGCAACAGGTTGTCGTGTCCGCTCAGCCTCCGCGCCTCCCCTGGCGACAGGCCAAGCCGGTTCATGCCCGTATCCACGTGCACCGCCGCCGGCAAACGCAGCTCGCGCGCGGCGTTGTAGGCCGTCCACTCCTCCACCTCTTCCCAGGTATTCAGCACCGGCGTCAGGCCGTGCTCGTGAAAATATCCGGCCTCGCCGCGCGGAACGCCGGCCAGCACGAAGACCTCCGCCCGCGGCAGGTGTTTTTTCAGTTCCTCGCCCTCGTGCGGCAAGGCGACGAAGAAGGTGCGGCAGCCTTCCGCCCACAGCGCTTCCGCCACCGGAATCATGCCCAGGCCATAGGCATTGGCCTTGACCACGGCGGATGTCCGCGCGTTCGGGTGCAAATCGCGAATCTGACGCCAGTTTTCCACCAGCGCCTTGAGGTTTATGTCGAGAATGCCACCCGCCAGGGCCGGATCCTCCGTCGGCAAGGTCTGCCACGCCGCCGCCGCCCGTTCCACCGGCGGCACGGCGCTCGTCGGCAGTGTGGCATCCCGCCCTTTCCTGTCAAGCACGGGATATGTCCCCTCGTTGCGAACCGGCCCGCGCGGGATGCTTGTTGTCGCTGTTCATGCCCGCGCGGCGCCGGCGTTTCGCCCCCGGCCGTAACGGGGAGGAAACACCACGAGGCTGGCTTCAATGTGGCGTTTTCGTTTCATGATTGTGGCGATGAAATCCGTTCCCCGGCAAGAGAGGGCGCGCACGGGAAACCGGAAAGAATCACGTCCGCGCCTCGTCGCCGCCGGAGGAGCCTTCCTCCTTGCCCCCGTGCACCCGCTGCGCCAGCGCCGCCTCGATGAACTGGTCGAGATCGCCATCCAGCACCGCCTGCGGATTGGTGCTCTCCACGCCGGTGCGCAGATCCTTCACAAGCTGGTAGGGCTGCAACACGTAGGAGCGGATCTGATGGCCCCAGCCGATGTCGGTCTTGGCCTCCTGCTCCTTCATCGCCTCTTCCTCGCGCTTGCGCAGCTCGTGCTCGTAAAGGCGCGCGCGCAACATCTTCCATGCCTGCGCCCGGTTCTGGTGCTGGCTGCGCTCGTTTTGGCAGGTTACCACGATACCGGTGGGAATGTGGGTGATGCGCACCGCCGAATCGGTGGTGTTCACGTGCTGCCCACCGGCGCCGGAAGCGCGAAAGGTGTCGATGCGCACATCCGAATCGGCGATGTCGATCTCGATGTTTTCGTCGATTTCCGGATAAACCCAGACGGAGGCGAACGAGGTATGCCGCCTGGCGGAAGCGTCGAACGGCGAGATGCGCACCAGCCGGTGCACGCCCGATTCGGTCTTCAGCCAGCCATAGGCGTTGTGCCCCTTGATGTGCAGCGTGGCCGACTTGATGCCCGCTTCATCGCCGCGCGATTCCTCCACCACGTCCACCTTGTAACCATGCTGCTCGGCCCAGCGCACATACATGCGCATCAACATGCTGGCCCAGTCCTGGCTCTCGGTGCCGCCGGCCCCGGCGTGAATCTCCACATAGGCGTTGTTGGCGTCCGCCTCGCCCGAAAGCAGGCTCTCGATCTCCAGCTTGCCCAGCGCCTCGCGCATCTGCTCGATCTGCTGCTCGGCCTCGGCGACGATTTCCTCGTCGCCCTCCGCCTCGCCCATCTCGATGAGCTCGACGTTCTCTTCCAGCCGTCGCTCGAACTCGCGGATGCGGCGAATTTTCTCGTCCAGCAACTGGCGTTCGCGCATCAGCTGCTGCGCCTGCTGCGGATCGTCCCACAGCGAGGGGTCTTCGGCCTTGCGATTCAGCTCCTCCAACCGGGACAGCGCCTTGTCCCAGTCAAAGATACCTCCTCAGCAGTCCCAGCGACTGCTTGATTTCATCGACCACGTTGGCGATTTCCGCACGCATCTTGCCGAAACTCCAAAGAGAATGTCACAGGAAACGCATGGCGGATGCATCATGCCGCGCACCCGCCTGGCCCACGGACCCCGGGTCCGCGCGCCGCAGGCGTCAATAAAGCCCGCCGGTGCCGGTCGTCAAGTCGGCATCCTGTTCCGTCGCGCCGTCACTGCCCCCGGACGAGCCACCGCCTCCGCCCTGCCGCATGTCACCGAACACCCGCACCCCGCTGGCGTTGTCGTTGGCCACCGCCCCACCCGGGTTGGCGCCGATGACGTCGCCGTCATCCTCCGGTGGCTCCTCGCCCGGCTTGAAGGCCTCCAGGATCACCCCCGGATCACCGAAGCTGGCGCGCTTGCCGGTCTTCGGGTCGATGGGAATGAGCTGCATCCCCGGCGGTGTGCGGAACGGCACCGGCGGCTTGCCGCGCAGGACCTCGCGCAGGAAGCTGGCGACGATCGGCGCCGCCAGGTGGCCGCCGGTGGCCTTCCTGCCCATGGAGCGAGGCTTGTCATGGCCCACGTAAGCACCCACAACCAGGTCCGGCGTGTAGCCTATGAACCAGGCGTCGCGGTAATCGTTGGTGGTGCCGGTCTTGCCCGCCACCGGCCACGGAAAGTCCTCGAACGCCTTTTTTGCCGTGCCGCGCCGCACCACGCCCTCCAGCATAGAGGTGATCTGGTAGGCCGTGTAGGGATTGATGATCTCCTCGCGCTTCTCGATGATCTCCGGCTCCGGCTGGTTTTCCCATTTCTCCGCCGGGCACCTGGGGCATTCTCGCGCGTCGTGCTTCCACACGGTGCGGCCATAGCGGTCCTGTATGCGGTCGATCACCGAGGCGGTGATCTTCTTGCCGCCGTTGGCGAGCACGCCATAGGCCGTCACCAGCCGCAACAGCGAAGTTTCCCGCGCCCCCAGCGCGGCCGAGGGAACCTTTGGCAACTTCTTGTAAATGCCCAGCCTTTCCGCCAGCGAGGTGAATTTCTCCAGTCCCATGTCCATGGCCAGCCGCACCGTCATGACATTGCGCGACTGCTCGATGCCGCGCCGCAGCGTCGACGGGCCGTAATATTTCTTCGAGTAGTTTTTCGGCGTGTAGGTATCACCGTTTTTCAGGGTGATGGTGATCGGTGCGTCGAGCACCACCGAGGACGGCGTGTAGCCATTGTCCAGCGCCGCCGCATAGACGAACGGCTTGATGGCCGAACCGGGTTGGCGCCGCGCCTGCACCGCGCGGTTGAATTGCGAGAGCCCATGGGAAAAACCGCCCACAAGCGCCTTCACGCGCCCCGTGTGGGGGTCCATCACTACCATCGCGCCCTGCACTTCCGGCACCTGCATCAGGTGCCAACGCCCTTCGCCCGCCGGTGCCACGTAAACCACGTCCCCCACCTTCAGCACGTCGGCGGGCCTTTTCGGGGCCGCGCCCTTCCGGCGCCGCTTGCCATCCTTGACCGGCTTTGCCGTCTTCGCCCATTTCATCAGCTCGAAGGGGATTTCCCCCGTCCGCGCCGCGCCGCCCTTCTTCGTCTCTCCGTCACCCGGCCGCAGGCCGATGACCGCGGCGTCCTCGCGCAGGTCCAGCACCACCGCCAGGTTCCACGGCCGCAAGTCGCGCGGCAGGCGGAATTTCTTGCGCAACACCGCGCCCCAGTCAGGCGTCGCGGCCAGGTCGATGTGCCCCAGCGGGCCGCGCCAACCTTGCTCGCGGTCGAATTTCACCAGCGCCGAGGTCAACGTTCGCCGCGCCACGACCTGCATTTTCGGGTCCAGCGTCGCCCGCACGGAGAGGCCGCCCGTATACAGCGTCTTGCGCCCGTAGAGCTGAATCAGCCGGCGCCGCACTTCCTCGGTGAAGGACAGCGCCGAGAACTGCTTCACGCCAAATGGCCGCGGCCGCACCCGCAACGGCTTCTTCACCGCCGCGTCATGCTCTTCCCGCGTGATGTAGCCGTTCTCCAGCATCTGCCCCAGCACCCAGTTGCGCCGCGCCAGCGCCTCGTCGTGGTTTTTCACCGGGTCCAGCTTGCCCGGCTTCTTCGGCAACGCGGCCAGGAACGCCATTTCCTCCAGCGTCAGCTCGTCCAGCCGCTTGCCGAAATAGGCCAGCGCCGCCGCCGCGACGCCATACACGCCACGGCCGAGATAGATCTGGTTCAGGTAGAGCTCCAGAATGTAGTCCTTGGAAAAGGTGGCCTCCAGCTTGAAGGCGATGAGCGCCTCGCGGATCTTGCGCGTAAGCGTCCGCTCGCTTCCGACCAGGAAGTTCTTGGCCACCTGCTGGGTAATGGTGGAGGCGCCGATGAAACGGCGCTTGCGCCCGCGGATGACGTAGGAGAGATTCTGCACCACGGCTCGCGCCAGCGCCACCGGGTCGACGCCCGGGTGCGAGAAGAAGTTCTTGTCCTCGGCCGAAACGTAGGCTTGGATCAGCCGCCGGGGCATGGCTTCCACTGGCACGAACAGGCGCTTCTGACGCGCGTATTCCGCCAGCAGCGAGCCATCGCCCGCGTGCACGCGCGTGACCACGTCCGGCGCGTAGTCCTTCAGCGTCGAGGCGTCGGGCAATTCCTTCGACATCTGCCACAGGAACCAGGCCGCCACCATCGCCACGATGACGAAGCCCATCGCAAACACCGAAAACAGATATCCGAAAAATCGCAGCATGAATCCGAATCGCCAGGGGTTGCCCGCCCTCAATACCACCACAGGGTAACGTGCGCCGCCGCGCGGACAAGCCGAGGTTTTCCCGCGCCATGCGACAGATGGGAAATCTTGGCCCCGAAACAACCGACAAAGGCGGCAGAAACATGACGCCCTTCCGGCCGCGCACGCCGCCGCCACCCCGCGCCCTCTTCACCGCACCGCCCTCAGCGCCACGCCAGTCGTGTTTTCAGGAAGCGGTCGATGGTATCCGCCATGCGCGCCGCCACCTTCGTCCGCCACCCGCGCGAGATGAAATTGCGTACGTCCGCCGGATTGCTCATGTAACCCAGCTCGATGAGCAACGAGGGAATTTCCGGCGCCCGCAACACGCGAAAGGGTGCCGAGCGCACGGGGTTGCGCCGCAGCCGCGTCACGCCCTTCAGCACCCCCACCAGCTCCCGCGCCAGCAGCAGCGAATTGGCGTTGGTCTCGCGCTGGACCAGGTCCACCAGGATGTCGCGCAGTTCCTCGTCTTCCGTCACCAGCTCGTCTGGCGCACCGATGAGGTCGGCGGCGTTTTCCATTTTCGCCAGCGCCGCCGCCTCGGCGTCCGAAGCCCGCTCCGAAAGCGTGTAGATGCCCAGCCCCCGCACACTGCGACGACGAAACTTGTCGGCGTGAATGGACACGAACAGCCGCGCGTGATGATCGCGCGCCACCTGCACGCGCCGACGCAGCCGCAGGAACCGGTCGTCATCCCGCGTCATGACCACCTTGTAACCGCGCCTGGCCAGTTCCTCGCGCAAGGCACGGGCGAATTTCAGCACCACGTCCTTCTCCCGCGTGCCCCGCACGCCGATGGCGCCGGGATCGTGGCCGCCGTGCCCGGCATCCACCACGATTACCGGCCGCCCACCCGCTTTCGCCGTGGCCGGGCCGTTGCCGGCCTTCGCCTTGCCCTCACCGGGCAAGGCGGCGTTTCCGTCTCCGGTGGCCGGGGCCTCGCCACCGCTGGCCGCCTTGCCCACGTCCACGCCGTTCTTCCCGGTGTCGCCATCCCCGCCCTCGGCGCCAGAGCCGAATGGCATCGGCAGCGCCCCCAGCAGGTCATCGATGCTCTTCGGCGCCGCGGCCTCTTCCACCAGCCGGCGATAGGCCGCCTTCACCTTCTCCAGCGTGCCCCGTGGCCGTGGCCCGGCGGCGCTCTTTTCCATGTCGTGCCGCGCCTCGTTTGCCTCGGAGGTCTGCTCGTTGCCGCTCAGCAGGCGCGCCAGCGTGCGCGCGTCGGTACGCCGCAGAACCAGCACCAGCCGCGCCGCCCTGCCCTTGCCGCCACGTTCGGCATGGGCGTCGACGATCACCGCCGGCGCGCGCAGCCTGAACACCACGCGCGCGCCGCCATTGGCAACCACGGCACGAGCCGCCGAAATCAGCCCCGAACGCCCCCGAAGGCGCAACTTGCTTTCCTTCGCCGGTATTTTCACGCCCGGCAACAGCATCTCCAGCCGCCACGGAGCGCCCAGAACGCGCGCATCGAACGACACCGCCCGCGACACCTCCACCACGATGCGTCCACCGGCCTCGACATCGGCCACGCGCACGGCCTTGATGACCACCGTGCGCCCACGCTCCATCGCCTGTGCCGGAAACGGGCCATGCCCCGGCCACGCCAACGCCAGCATCAGCAGGCCCAGCAGCAGCCATCGCAGGCCGCCCCCGGGCCTGCGCCGTCGTTTCGTCCGCCTGGCCAACCGATCTCTCTCGGCCCGGTTCATGTGCGCCTACCCCTGTCGCACCGCTTGCATTTGCATTCGCGCCAAGAATGACAGGAAACGGTTAACCCATTGTTTACCGCGCGCACTAGCGACAACACCGCCAATCGGCGCCCACGACGCACAGGCGGCGAGCGGATGAGACATAAAATTTGTCAACGATCCGGCGCCCCCGCTTGCAAAGACGCAAGGCACGGCCTACAAATCTCATGGAGCCGACTCGAATGGAACGTGCCTGGCGCCGGTTGCTTGTCGCGACGAATGCTTCAGGACACCGGCCGTGAGAATTGAACATGGCAAGTTTCAGCCCGTCGGCCCAGCGGCCTTGAGCCGCCGCCAGACGAACATGGAACCGATTTTCTCCCGGTGGCATTTTCCCCAAACACGGATGAATGCCAGCTCCACTAGGCCGGGAACGCGGTTTCGCCCCATGCCCGCGCATGGACCATGCGGGGCCGGCGAAATCGGGAACGAATGGTTTGGATTGTTTCCGCCACAAGGCGGAACCGGAAAGAGTGAAACCCATGACGGCACTGCCAACCCGACATGCAGGCGACACGAAGGCGCCGCCCATCTTCGCCGGGCGCAAGGCTGCCTTTGCGCCGTCCCGGCACCCGTTGCCGGCGGGCCGGCCGCGCCGTCCACAGCAAGATGCCGGGGCCGGACACGCCCCGTTCCGTGGCCACCAGCACGTGGCCGGAGCGGAGGCGTGCCGACCGCGCATGGAGAGTTGCCATCATGGCCACGAGAAAGACCCAGAAGACCAAGCGGATGCTTATCGACGCCTCGCACCCGGAGGAAACCCGGGTGGTGGTGATTGACGAAAAGGGACGCATCGAGGAATTCGACTACGAATCGGCCCAGCGCAAGCAACTGAAGGGCAACATCTACCTCGCCCGCGTCACCCGCGTGGAACCCTCGCTACAGGCCGCCTTCGTCGATTATGGCGGCAACCGTCATGGTTTCCTCGCCTTCAGCGAGATCCATCCCGACTATTACCAGATCCCCGTCGCCGATCGTGAGGCCCTGCTGAAGGACGAGGCACAGGCCGAATCCACCTCCGCCGCCGAGGACGAGACGGCAGACGCGGAGGCGGAAGCCGGACGGGCCGTCAGCGACGCGGACGAAAATGTCGAGACGGAGGAGAACGGCGAGGACGAGGTCAGCTCCGTCGGCGCCGAGGACGCCATGGACGAGCTGCCCTTGCGCAGCAAGGCGGCGCTTCGCCGCCGCTACAAGATCCAGGAGGTCATTCGCCGCGGCCAGGTCATGCTGGTGCAGGTGGTCAAGGAAGAACGCGGCAACAAGGGCGCGGCGCTCACCACCTACCTCTCGCTGGCCGGGCGCTATTGCGTGCTCATGCCCAACACCGCCCGGGGCGGTGGCATCTCGCGCAAGATCACCGATGCCCGCGACCGCCGCCGCCTGAAGGCCATCGCCAGCGAACTGAGCGTGCCACCGGGCATGGGGCTGATCATCCGCACCGCCGGCGCGCAGCGCACCCGCGCCGAGATCAAGCGTGATTTCAACTACCTGTTGCGGCTGTGGGAAAACATTCGCGAGCTGACGCTCAAGTCCACCGCGCCGACGCTGGTCTACGAGGAAGGCAACCTCATCAAGCGCGCCATCCGCGACCTCTACGCCAAGGACATCGCCGAGATCCTGGTGGAGGGCGAGGAGGCGTGGAAGGAGGCGCGCGCCTTCATGAAGATGCTCATGCCCTCGCACGTGCGCAACGTGAAGCTCTACAAGGAAGACATCCCGCTGTTCGCCAAGTACAACGTGGATGCCCAGCTCGACGGCCTCTTTTCGCCCGTCGCGCCCCTGCCCTCGGGTGGTTACCTCGTCATCAACCAGACCGAGGCGCTGGTTTCCATCGACATCAACTCCGGCAAGTCCACGCGCGAGCATTCCATCGAGGACACCGCGCTGAAGACCAATCTCGAGGCGGCCGAGGAAATCGCCCGCCAGCTGCGCCTGCGCGACCTCGCCGGCCTCATCGTCATCGACTTCATCGACATGGAGGACCGGCGCAACAACCGCCAGGTGGAGCGCAAGCTGAAGGAAGCGCTGAAGGGCGACCGCGCGCGCATCCAGGTGGGCCGCATTTCGCAGTTCGGCCTGCTGGAGATGTCGCGCCAGCGCCTGCGCCAGGGCATGTTGGAAAACACCACCCGCCCCTGCCCGCACTGCTTCGGCACCGGCATCATCCGCTCGGTGTCCTCCGCCGCCCTGTCGGTGCTGCGCGGCATCGAGGAGCACATGGCCCAGCGCAAGAGCGACAGGGAAAAGACCTTCACCCTGCGCTGCCATCCCGACAGCGCCTTCTACATCCTCAACGAGAAGCGCGACCACCTCACCGGGCTGGAGCATCACTACGGCATTTCCATCTACGTCGATCCCGACCGCGACATCGCCCCGGCCGCCTTCGAGATCGCCTCCGTGCGCCGCGACTGGACGGCGCCAACGCGGGCGCGCGGCGCGGTGCGGCTGGAAACCGCCCTGCAGGATGCGGAAGAGGCCGAGACGCCCACCGAACGGGAAGCCGCCACCACCACCGGCGAGGAACAACCGCGCAAGAAACGCCGTCGCCGCCGCGGCAAGCGTGGTGGCCGCAAGGCCCGCAAGCGCGCCCAGGCGCGGCTGGAATCGCTCCAGAAGGATGCCGTGGCCGGCGGTGCCGATCCAGCCGCCTCGCCTTTCAAGGTGGTGGACATGGGCGACATGGTCATCATCGTGCGCAACCGCGACTACAAGCCCGCCAGCCTGCTGAAGGCCGAATCGCAAACCGCTTCCCCCGAGGCTGGCGCCGAAACATCGGCGGAAACGGAAGCCTCCGCCACCGGCAGTGAAAACGGCAATGGCAAAAAGCGCCGCAACGGCCGCAAGCGCGGTGGCGCCAGACGCGCCAACAACCGCCAGGGCAATGGTCGCCGCGCAAAGCAGCAGGCCCAGAAGGCCGAAGATAACGCCCCGGCGGCGGAAGCGAGCGGAGAAGACGCAGCTTCGGACATCGACAACGCCGAAGCTCCGGCCGAGGTCGGCACTCTGGCCGTGACGGAAGCCGAGAGTGCCTCCGGCAAGACGCCGCCAGCCGCGGAGCCCGCGCAAACGCCGGAGACGGTGACGGCGGAGCCGGAAGTGACCCGCACCGGAACATCCGCGGCCGGGCGGCCGTCGGCTCAGCGAGACAATGGCGACGCCACGGCCTCCGAGCCCGGCACCGGGGAACCTTCGGAGGTCAGCGGCACTCCCGCGTCCGAGCAGCCCGTCATGACCGCCCGTGCCGCCGGCAAGGACAACGCCTGAACCCGGGCCGGAACGGCGCGACAGGCATCATGGCCGGTTGCGTTGCATCCACCGCGCCAGCCGCTCCAGTCCGGCCTCGATGTCCGCCCGCGAGGCGCAATAGGAAAAGCGCAGGTAACGCCGCCCGTTCATGGGGTCGAAGTCCATTCCCGGCGTCACCGCCACGTGCGCCTCGTGCAGGATGCGCCGGGCCAGTCCGACGCTGTCCTCCGCCAGCGCCGAGATGTCGCAATACAGGTAGAAGGCTCCCTCAGCCGGCGCGAAGTCGCGCAGGCCCATGCCCGGCAGCGCGTCCAGCAGCAACGCGCGGTTGCCGGCATACTGCCGCTTGCGCTCCTCCAGCTCCTCCGTGGCCTCGAAGGCCGCCAGCGCGGCGTGTTGCGAAATGCTCGGCGCGTTGATGAACATGTTTTGCGCCAGCACCTCCACCGCCCGGCAATAGGCCTCCGGCACCACCATCCAGCCGACGCGCCAGCCGGTCATCGCGTAATATTTCGAAAAGCTGTTGATGACGAAGACGTCCTCGGAAAAGGCCAGCGCCGTTCGCGCTGGCGCGCCATAGGTCAGGCGGTGATAGATCTCGTCCGAGATGAAAACGCCTCCCGCGTCCTCCACCACCCGGACAAGCGCGCGCAGCTCCCGGTCGGAAAGCATGGCGCCGGTGGGGTTCACCGGCGAGGCCAGCAACACGCCCGCCATGCCCCGCGCCATGCGCGCCGCGATGTCATCCACCCGTGGCGCCCATCCTTCCTCCGCTCCCGCCGCCAACAGCTCCGGCCGCAGGTCCAGCGCATTGAGAATGTTGCGATAGGCGGGATACCCCGGATTCGCCAGCCCGACGCCGGCCCCGGCGTCGAAGGCGGCAATCAGCGCCAGCGTGAAGGCGGCGGAGGAGCCGGTGGTGACGAACACCCGCTCCGGCGACACCTCCAGGCCGTGTTTCTCGGCGTAGTATCGCGCGATGCGCTCGCGCAGCGGCGCGATGCCGCGCGCATCCGTGTAGCCCAGGTCGTCCTGCTCCATGGCGCGGCGCGCCGCCTCCAGCACCTTGCGCGGCGCCTTGCCGCCGGGCTGGCCCACCTCCATGTGCGCCACCCGCACGCCCGAGGCTTCCAGCGCCTGCGCCTCGCGCAACACGTCCATGACGATGAACGGGTCCACCGCCCCGGCCCGCCGCGAGGGTCCTCGTGATACCTTGGTGCGCCCGTCTTCGCCCATCCGCCAAGTTCCCGCCCTCGTGTTGTCCAGCCACCTCTTGCGGCCTTGAAAACGTCTCAATCCCGCGCCACAAATCGGCCATGCTCGCGCAAGGAAGAAAGATGCCGCTCAAATCCCTTCTCAGCCTCGTTCTTGCCCTCGCCCTGTCGTTGACGCAAGTGCTTCCCATCGCGCACGTCGCCCATGCGCGCGGTCGTGGCGGCCTGCCGCTGGTGCGCGACGCGGAAATCGAGGAGCTGATGCGCATCTACACCCGGCCCATCTTCCGCGCCGCCGGCCTGCACGCCGGCGCCGTGAAGGTGCACCTGTTGCAGGATTCGCGCATCAACGCCTTCGTCGCCGGTGGCCAGCGCATTTTCATCAATACCGGGCTGCTGCAACAGGCCCGGACGCCGGGCGAGGTCATCGGCGTGCTGGCGCACGAAACCGGCCATATCGCCGGCGCCCACCTGGTGCGCATGGGCATCGAGGTCAACCGCCTGTCCACCCTCGCCATCATCCAGCAACTGCTCGCCGTCGGCGTCGCCGCCGGCGGCGCGCTTTCCGGCTCTCGCGGCGGACTGCAAGCGGGCAAGGCCATCATGCTGGGCGGGCGCTCAATGTTGCAGCGCCGCTTTCTGGCCTACGCCCGCACGCAGGAATCCGCCGCCGACCAGGCCGCCGCCAGGTATCTCGAAAGGGCCGGCATCTCGGGCCGGGGGATGCTCGCCATGTTCCAGCGGCTTGCCAACCGCTCCATCGCCTCCCTGTCCCGTGCCGACCCCTACGTGCTCACCCACCCCATGCCCATGCAGCGCATCCGCAACCTCGAGCGGCTGCTGAGGAAAAGCCCCCATTTCAACAAGCCCGACCCGCCCTACCTGGTGTGGCGGCACAAGCTGATGCACGCCAAACTCACCGGCTACCTGGCAAGCCCGCGCAAGGTCTGGCGTCAGTATCCGAAGTCCGACACTTCCCAGCCCGCGCGT
>JALVRJ010000186.1 GCA_027031305.1 Hyphomicrobiales bacterium
TGAATGTCAAGCATGATACCGCTTCGCGGCGGCCCGCAGGGCCGTGCTTGACATTCAATGAGTTGTGAAACAGCAAATACCTTATCTAGGACAGCCCCCATCCTATTTTCGACCCGATGCGCATCGAGGACCTCAGGCCTCGTCGCATTCGCCCTTTTCCTCCAACGCCTTGCACTTGGGGCACAGGTCGCCGTAGTGCGGCGAGAAATGGCGAATGGTGTAATTCGAGGTGGGGAAATCCTCGCAGTTACGGCACCAGTGCCAGAGCGTGTCGCCATAGGTGCGGCGATAGTTCCGTTTCTTCACTTCCTCCATGACTCGTCTCCCTTGTCCCGTCACGGTCTCGTCATTGTCACGCCGGCCATTGCGGCGGCGCGCGGGCCTCTTTATGTAGGGCCCTTCAGTCCCGATATAGGCAGCCTTCCCGGCTTGCGGGAGGGGCCCGGCATGGTAACCGTTCAGGAGGCAGCGAGCAGGCATGAGCACGCCACTGGTCATCATCCATTATGATGAAATCGCCCTGAAGGGCGGCAAGCGCAGGGCCTTCGAGCAACAGCTGGTGAAGAACCTGAATGCCCTGCTGAAGGCGCGCGGCTGGCCCTTGCGCGCGCGCAATGCCTGGGGGCGGATATTCATCGACCCTGCGGCGCCGAAGCAGGACGTGCCCTTGCCGGATGACTGGCGCGCGGACCTGCGCGCGGCATTGTCGCTGTTTCCCGGGGTGGCCACCTTCGGCTTCGTCGAGGTGGCGGAAAAGAGCATGGAGGCGCTGGAGAGGCTGGCGCCCGCCTTCGCCGAGCGCGTCATGGGCCATACCTTCCGCGTCAGCGCCCGGCGCACGGACAAGCGCTTCCCGTTGAAGTCCTTCGAGATCGAACGCGCCTTCGCCGCGGCCATGTTCCGCGCCGCGCCCGATGGCGCCCTGCGCGCGAAGATGCGCGATTACGAGCGCGAGGTGCACATCGAGGTGTTGGATGCTGACATCGTGGTCTACCTGAAGGAACCGGGCATCGGCGGGCTGGCGGTGGGTTCGTCGGGCAACGCCGTCTCGCTGCTCTCCGCCGGGTTCGATTCGCCGGTGGCCTCCTTCATGCTGATGAAGCGCGGCGTGCGCATCCACCCCATCCATTTCCATTCCATGCCGCTGGTGTCCGACGAGGCGCTGGAGGCGGCGAAGGACCTGGCGCAACGGCTGTCGGCCTTCCAGGGAAGACTGAAACTGGCGCTGGTGCCGGTGTTGCCCATTCAGGAGCACATCCGCGAACACGCCCCGGCGCACTTGCGCATCGTGCTGTTGCGCCGCAGCTTCATGCGCCTGGCCTGCGCCTACGCGGCGGAAATCCGCGCCCTGGCGCTGGCCACGGGCGAAAGCGTCGGCCAGGTGGCCTCGCAGACGCTGGAGAACATGCGGGTGATCGACGACGCCGCCAATCTGCCGGTGCTGCGCCCCCTGTGCGGGTTGAACAAGCGCGAGATCATCGACATCGCGCGGCGCATCGGCACCGAAGCCACTTCCGCCCGGCCGTGCGACGATACCTGCTCGCTGTTCCTGCCCAAGGCGCCGGAAACGAAGGCGAAACTAGAGCCGGTGCTGGAGGCGGAGGCGCGCCTCGAGCTGGCGCCCCTGGAGGCGCGGGCGCTGGCCGAAAGGGAGCTCGCCTGGTTCGCATTCGGCCAGCCGCTGGAAGAACCGCCCGCCGCCCCACCCTCCAGATGGTGAAACCAGGGCTTGGGCGGGGCGCGGAATGGGGGAAGGTCTTCACGCATCCTGGCGTTATGCCAGAATACATAAAGAACCACGCAGAAGCCCCGCGCCCCCACTTGGGCCCCCAAATTATGAAAGGGGCTGGCCCAGATAAATCACTCAATGTCGCTCCATTCCATTGAAATAATTACAATTTTCCTAAATCTCGATAGCATGATTTTTGAGGGTTGAGAGAAGCGCCAATGGCGATTTTTCGCCATTGGCGCTTCTTTGCCATTCTTTTCGCAACTCATTGAATGTCAAGCATGAAACCGCTTAGCGGCGGCCCGCAGGGCCGTGCTTGACATTCAATGAGTTGTGAAACAGCAAACACTTTATCTGGGACAGTCCCTTTTTTGCACTGCCCCGGCGCATGTGGTGGCCGTCGGCGAGACGCTCCACCGGGAAGTATATGGGAGGTGGCGGAATGGTTCAGCGATCGGGGGAGGGCAGGGCCAGCACCTCGCCGGGCGCTATGAAGCCCAGTTGTCTGCGCGCTTCCTCGTCCAGCATGTCCAGGTCCAGCGTTTCCTCGCGCAGGCGCGCCACCTTGGCTTCCAGCTCCGCGCGGCGCAAGCGGGCATCGGTATAGTCCTCCCGCGCCTGTGTCAGCCGCACGCGCACCTGTGCCTGGTAGTCCAGCGAGCGCTTGCCATGGAGCGTGTGCCAGCCCAACAGGCCATAGCCTGACAGCAACAGGACAAAAACGACCGGTTTCAACGGCGGAAGACGCATCGGCGCACACTCTTCGGCGTGTGGAAGAAAAAATACCACGCCAAGTAAAGGCCCAACAGGGTTAAGGCGGCGTAAAACCAAGCCGCGCGCCAGCGCTCAGAAATCGATCAACAGCACGTCCACCGTCGCGCCCGCTGGCAGGGAGGGCGCGTGGGGCGGGCGCACCAGCAGGCCGTCGGCCTCCGCCAGGGCGCGCAACATGGCGCTGTCCTGACGGGAATGGGGCAGGGCGAGTGTCTCGCCCGTTTTCTCGTCGCGTTGCAGGCGCACGCGCAGGTAGTCCTGGCGTTCGTCGTTTTGCGGCAGATCCGTGGCCAGTTTCGCG
This sequence comes from Hyphomicrobiales bacterium, assembly GCA_027031305.1. Classification (GTDB taxonomy): domain Bacteria; phylum Pseudomonadota; class Alphaproteobacteria; order Rhizobiales; family Aestuariivirgaceae; genus Thermopetrobacter. The sequence goes on from JALVRJ010000186.1 coordinate 2,805, forward strand.
CCGATGGCGCGCGGCGCCATGTCGGTGCCCAGCAGCTTCGCCATCAGCGGCCGCAGGTAGATGAAGGCACACACCAGCGCCGAAACGGGATTGCCGGGCAGCCCCAGGATGCGCTGTTTTCCACGCTGGGCGAACATGAGCGGCTTGCCCGGGCGCTGCGCCACCTTCCAGAAGTCGCGCCCGATGCCCAGCAGCTCGAAGGCATCGCCGATGAAGTCGTAATCACCGACGGAAGCCCCACCGATGGTGACCAGCACGTCGGCCTCGCGCCCACGCTCGATGGCCGCCGCGATGGCCTCCACGTCATCGGGTTGCAGGCCCAGGTCCATCACCTCGCCGCCATGCTGTTCCACGAAGGCGGCCAGCCCGAAGTTGTTCGAGGCGATGATCTGGTCCGCGCGCGGCTCCTCGCCGGGCAGCACCAGCTCGTCGCCACAGGCCAGGATGGCCACCCTCGGCTTGCGCCGCACCATCAGGGTGGGGCGGTTCAGCGAGGCCGCCAGGTTGATCTGACGCGCCCCCAGCCGTTGCCCCGCCCGCAACAGGGTTTCCCCCGCCTTGTAGTCCATGCCACGGCGGCGGATGAAGCGTCCTGGCGTGGCGGGGGCAAGCACCCGCACCACCTCGCCCTCGCGCTCGGCATCTTCCTGGATGACGATGGCGTCCGCCCCGGCCGGCACCGGGGAGCCGGTGTAGATGCGCACGGCCTCGCCGGGGCCGATGGTGACGTTCGCCGCGTGGCCCGCCGGGGCCTCGGCGATGACGCGCAGCTCCACCGGCACGTCTTGCACATCCTCCGCCCGCACCGCGTAGCCGTCCATGGACGAGGCGTCGAAGGGCGGCATGTCGCGCATGGCCTTCACGTCCTCGGCCAGCACGCGCCCCGTGGCGCCGCGCAACGGCACCTCTTCCGCAGACAGGGGGGCAACGTCTTTTAGCACGCGGTGCAGGGCTTCCTCGACGGGCATCAGGGGCATGGGCACCTCGCTTGCAATCGTTGATCTTCCCCGTCACCCAGGCGAAAGCCGGAGACTCGCGCAACGGGCTCGTGTGGTAGTGAACCGGGCCCCGGCTTTCGCCAGGGATGACGAGAAGGTGTCGTTTTCCTCATTCTTGCGCGATGAAATGGCCGGACTTGCCGCCCGCCTTCTCCAGCAGGCGCACGTCGGTGATGCGCACGTCGCGCTGCATGGCCTTCACCATGTCGTAGATGGTCAGGCAGGCGACGGAAACGGCGGTCAGCGCCTCCATCTCCACCCCCGTCTTGCCGTCGCACTGCACCGTGGCCCGCACGTGAATGACGCAAACCGCCTCGTCCACCTCGAAGTCCACCGCCACCTTGGTGATCATCAGCGGGTGGCACAACGGAATCAGCTCGGAAGTCTTTTTCGCCGCCATGATGCCGGCGATCCGCGCGGTGGCCAGCACGTCGCCCTTCTTCACCGTGTTGTCCAGCACCGCGCGCAGCGTCTCGGCGTTCAACCGCACCACGCCGCCGGCGCGCGCCACGCGCCGCGTGACGGCCTTCTCCGACACGTCCACCATGCGCGCCGCGCCGGTTTCGTCGATGTGGGTGAGTTTGCTCGTCATCCCGCCGCCCCGATGTGCCCATTGTCGGTTTCCCCGCATAGTGCGGGCGGGCGCGGCAAAGTCAAGCCGGGGCTCACTCGGGGCTCACTCGTCGATGCTTCGCACCCGCTGGCGCTGGGTGCCCAGCCCCGTGGCGGCAAGTTCCATCACGTCGCCGTCGCGCAGGAAGCGAGGCGGCTTCATGCCGCCGCCGACACCGGCGGGAGTGCCGGTGGTGATGATGTCGCCGGGCAGAAGCGTCATGAAGTGCGAAATGTGGGCGATGAGTTCGGCCACCGTGTAGAACATGTCCTTCGTGTTGCCGTTCTGGCGCACCTCGCCGTTCACCTTCAGCACCAGGTCGATGGCGTGCGGATCGGGAATCTCGTCGCGGGTGGCCAGCCACGGACCAATGGGCCCGAAGGTGTCGAACGACTTGCCTTTCGTCCACTGTCCGCCATGCTCCAGTTGCCAGCCGCGCTCGGAAACGTCGTTCACCAACAGGTAGCCGGCCACGTGTTCCAGCGCCTCGGCCTCCGGCACCCGGCGCGTCACGCGGCCGATGACCACGCCCAGCTCGATCTCGTGGTCGGCGCGGGTGGCATCCGCCGGCAGCAGCACGTCGTCGTTCGGCCCGCAGATGCAGCTGGTCTGCTTGCTGAAGATGATCGGGTGCGCCGGCCTCTCAAGCCCCAGCTCGCTGGCGTGATCGACATAGTTCAACCCGACTCCGATGAACTTGCTCGGGCGGCTTACCGGCGGGCCGATGCGCGGGCTGCCCTCCACCGGCGGCAGGTCGATCATGTTCAGCCCGGCGATGGTCTCCAGGCAACCGGCGGCCAGCGTTTCGGGGGTGATGTCGGGCACCACGTGGGAAATGTCGTAAAGCTTGCCGGCGGCGTCCATGATTGCGGGACGCTCCTCGCCGGCGGGGCCGATGCGCAGGATTTTCATGGCGGTGATTCCGTTGTGAATCAGGAAGGGGGGACTGCAACGATACCGTCTTGCCGGATGAGAGAAGGCCATGCCCGGCCGGGCCGGCGACTATGCATATGAAGCCGGGACGAGGGGAATTGCAAGAGAAAAAATGCCGTCCTGGACAGCCAGTTTCTCATCCGGCCAACAGGACGCGGGTGGCCTTCGCGACATCCGCCTGGCGCATGAGGGATTCGCCGACGAGAAAAGCCTTCGCCCCCGCCCTTTCACGCAGGAGGCGAATGTCGCCGGCCGTGAATATGCCGCTTTCCGCCACCAGCAGGCGGTCTTCCGGCACCAGCCTGGAGAGCTGAATCGTTGTCTCAAGAGACACTTTGAAGGTCTTGAGATTGCGATTGTTCACGCCCATGAGCGGGGTCTTGAGCTTGAGCGCGCGCTCCATTTCCGCCGCGTCGTGGCTTTCCACCAGCACGCTCATGCCCAGTTCCATGGCGGCGGCCTCCAGCTCCGCGGCCAACACGTCGTCGATCATCGCCATGATCAGCAATATGGCGTCCGCGCCATGCGCGCGCGCCTCGTGAATCTGCCACACGTCCAGCATGAAGTCCTTGCGCAGCACGGGCAGGGCGCAGGCCTGCCGGGCGGCGGCCATGTAATCCAGCGCGCCCTGGAAATACGGTTCGTCTGTGAGCACGGAAAGACACGTCGCGCCGCCTTCCTCGTAGGCGCGGGCCAGCGCCGGGGGGTCGAAATCGGCCCGTATCAGGCCCTTCGACGGAGAGGCCTTCTTGATCTCGGCGATCAGTGCCGGGCGCCCCGCTCGCGCCGTGCGGGCCAGCGCTTCGGCAAATCCGCGCGGCGGCGCCTGGGCGGCGATCATCTCCTCGAAGTCACCGATTGTGCGCCGCTTCTTGCCCTCTGCCACCTCTTCGCGCTTGGTTTCGGCGATTTTTTGCAGGATGTCGGCCATGGGGATGCCCACCAAGTGAATTGCGTGTGCTTGCCCGCATGTCTTTGCCAGCCCGGCCCGCTCCGGGTCAACCGCCCAATGCCCGCCGCACAGCTTCCTCGTCCAGCCCCTTCAGGCCGATGACCACCAGCTTCGTCTCGCGTCGCTCTTCGGCGCCAAGGGGGCGGTCGAACCACGCCTCCACCCGAGGTCCCACCGCCTGCACCGCCAGCCGCGCCGGCTTGCCGCGCAAGGCCGCGAAGCCCTTCAGCCGCAACACCGGGTGCTCGCGCACCACCTCCTCGATGGCCGAAAGCAGCGCCTCGCGGTCGTTCCATTCGCCCGAGGTCACGGCGAAGCTGATGAATTCGTCATGGTCGTGATCGTCCTCGCCTTCCAGTTCGTGGTGGGTGGGGCGGTTGTCCACGTCGTCCTCGGCGCCCGCTCCCATCCCCAGCACCACGGCCGGGTCGACGCGCCCGTGCTCGCAGGCGATCACCCGCACCCCGGCGCGCGCTTCAGCGCGAATGCGCTCCAGCAGTGCGGCGCGCGTGGCTTCGTCCACCAGGTCGGCCTTGTTCAGCACCACCATGTCGGCGGCGCGCAACTGGTCCTCGAACAGTTCGTGCAGCGGGCTTTCATGGTCCAGGTTCACGTCGGCCTTGCGCAACGCCTCCACCTTCGCCGGGTCGGCGGCGAACTGCCCCGCCGCCAGCGCCGGCGCGTCGACGACGGTGATCACGCCGTCCACCGTGATGCCCGCCCTTATCTCCGGCCAGTTGAAGGCGCGGATGAGCGGCTGCGGCAGGGCCAGCCCCGAGGTTTCGATCACGATGTGATCGGGGCGCCGCGCGCGCCGCAGCAGTTTCGTCATGGTCGGGATGAATTCGTCGGCCACCGTGCAACAGATGCAGCCATTGGCCAGCTCCACGATGTCCTCCGCGCCCACCTCCGCCCCGCAGGAGGCGTCGCCGCAGCCCTGCAACAGCTCGCCGTCCACGCCCACGTCGCCGAATTCGTTGACGATGAGCGCGATGCGCCTGCCATTGGCGTTCTCCAGCAGGTGGCGGATGAGCGTCGTCTTGCCCGCGCCCAGGAAGCCGGTGATGACGGTTGCCGGAATGCGCCGTTGCATGGATACTTCCCCCGTGTTGCCGATGAGGAGATCAAGAACCGGAGGCCTCCGCCCCGGCGCGAGAAGTGCCATGGATGAACCTCCGGCGCAATCGGCAATCGGACGGCATGTCGAATCATGGGAGGAGGAAGGGAGCATGACGGATGTGAAGGCGGTGTTCATCTACACCACGTTGCCCGACGCCAATTCGGCCCGCGAGATGGGCGAGGCGCTGGTGAAGGAGCGGCTGGCGGCCTGCGTGAACATCTATCCCGCCATGCGATCCATCTACGAGTGGCAGGGGCGGCTGGAGCACGACGAGGAGGTGGGCATGATCGTCAAGACCGTGCCCGGGCGCGCCGCCGACACGGCCCGGCGCATTGGCGAGCTGCATCCCTACGAGGTGCCGGCCATTCTGCATCTGCCGGTGACGGAAGCCAACGCCCCCTACCTGGAATGGCTCCGCCAGCAGACGCGGACCGTGTGATACCAGGGTGCATGAGGTCAGATCGCTGCAAGCCGCCCCGCGCCCCCGCCCAGGCCCTTGTTTCTCAACAATTTGGGGGTTGAGCGGGGGCGTGGGGCTTCTGCCTGGCTTTTCATGCATTCTGGCATGATGCCCGCTCAGTGGAACATCACGAGGTGCGAACGCCAGATGGCGTAAAACGCAGCCAGTCCGAACAGCGCCAGCAACAGCGCCGAGGCCGCCGTCCACCGCCGCAGCCGTTCGGGCAGGGCCGCGCGCACGCTTTCCGGCATCGGCAGAATGCCCAGGACGAACACCCCCAGCGCCAGGCCACTGCCGAAGAACAGCGGCGCATACAGCGCGTAGCCGATGAATCCGTATTGCGGCTTGAGGATGCAGAAGGGACAGTGGTGGTTCGGCGTCTCATAGACGTAGGGCGAGATGACCGAGATGATGGCCACGATGGCCAGCGGGAAGAACAGCGCCCCCAGCAGGCCATAGACGGCCGCCACCCTCTTGCCCGCGCCTCCGCCGACGCCCCAGACGAGGCCCGCCAGCACCAGCAGGGCGCTCAGCGCTCCGAACAGCGCGATCAACGTCGGCTTCGCCGGAAAGGTGGAAATATCCGCCTGCACGCCCGATCCCTCCGGCGTGAACAGGCGCGAGCAACACGAGGTGATGACGTTCGGATCGAGGTTCAGGAAATACAGCCATTCCATCACCCCCGCCGTCACCACCACTGGCGCCAGCGCCAGCAACAGCCCATATTTGTGGCGGATGAACGGATAATCCTTGCCCAGGTTGTCCGCCGTGTTCATCAGCAGCCACGCCAGCGCGCCGAAGAACACCGCCACCTGCGACAGGAAGGCCGGCATTCCCCACTGGTTCACGTTCAGCGTGCCCACCGCACACATCGCACCCGTGAACAGCACCGCCATTCGGTCGGCGTTGTGCACGAACAGGGCCAGCGCCGGCACTTGCAACAGCATGATGAGCATCCACACGGTGGAAACCAGGTGCGTTCCGCGTTCCAGCCGGATCTGCCGCGCATGGCCGCTTTCCAGGTTCCAGTGGCGCAGCAGATAGGCCGCGAACGGCGCCGCCGCAAGCACCGCGACCATGGTCAGCGTGGCCAGCAGCAACAATGCCATGATGGGCGGGTCGAAGATCATCGCACCTTTCCGCCTGCCGATATTTTCTCGCTCGTCACCCCGGCGCAAGCCGGGGTCTCGTGCCGCATGTTCATGGGTATGCCACACGAGATTCCGGCTTTCGCCGGAATGACGAGGGAGGCCGGAATGACGTGGGTAACATTTGCGGGAGAAGAGGGCCTCATCTCTCCACCTCCGTCACCGATGTGATTTTCCCGTCGCGCATTTCCGCCACCACGTCCACCACGTCCGAATCGATGATGCGCGGGTCGTGGGTGGTGATCACCAGCGACTTGCCATCCGCCTTCAACATGCGGATTTCCTCCAGCAGTTGTTCCACCAGCGCCGAATCGAGGTTGGCCGTCGGCTCGTCGGCCAGCACCCATTCCGGATCGTTGATCAGTGCCCGCGCGATGGCCACGCGCTGCGTCTCGCCACCCGAGAGCAGCTCCACCTTCATGCCCGCCCGGTGTTCCAGCCGCAGGCGCCTCAGCGCCGCCATGGCGCGCTCGCGCAGCTCCCGGTAGTCCGGCGCCGCCGGATAGGCGGGTAACATCACGTTGTCCACCACGCTCAGGCCCCGGATCAGGTGAAAGCGCTGGAACACGAACCCGAATCGCTCGCGGCGCATCTTCGCCATGAAATGCTCCGGCAGGGCGGAGATGATCTCGCCGTCGAGCAATATGCGCCCCGAGGTCGGCCGCGCCAGGCAGCCGATGAGGCTGAGCAATGTCGTCTTGCCGGAGCCCGACGGCCCTTTCAGCACGGTCACCGCATGATCGGGAATGCGCAAGGTAACGTCGTTCAGCGCCCGCACCTCGTTGGGCCGGCCCTCGTTGTAGACGCGGCTGACGTTTTCCACCTCGATCATCGCCTCGCCCCCATCAACGCATGACCACTTCCGGGTCGGTAATGGCCGCCTTCCACACCGGTACCAGGGTCGCCGCGATGAAGGGCACGATGGTCAGCATCGCCAGCGTCACCAGTTGCAGCCGGTCGATTTGCGGGGTCAGCGGCGCCTGCGGATAGAGCACCGCCCAGCCCTTCAGCACCGGCGCCAGCACCCCGGCCTGGAAAAGGAATACGTGCGCATAGGCCGCCACCGCGCCGATGAGGAAGGCGAACAGCGCCAGCAGCGCCCCTTCCCACAGCTTCATCGCCAGGATGTCCGAGGTGTCCCAGCCCAGCGCCTTCAGGATGCCGATCTCGCGCCGTTCTTCCGCCGACAGGCCGGAAGCCTTGTCAAAGGCGAAAATGGCGAATGCCGCCAGCGATGCCGCAAGCATCGCCTGCAACACGCCCTCGCGCCATGAGAAGACGTTCTCATAGGTGCGCAGGATGTCTTCGCGCGTCACCACCCGCGCGTTGGGCAGGCGCTGGCTTATCTTGTTGGCGATGGTCGCGACCTCGCGCCGGTTGCGTACTTCCAACGCGATGTCGGTGAAGCCCGCGTCCCGTGGCAGGTTGAAGAATTCGCGGAAATCGGCCTCCGACAGCAACACCAGGTCATGGGTCAGCAGGGCGGAATCGTCGGAAAGGATGCGCTTCGCCCGCAGCTTGAACAGCTTGCCGTCGGGCCGCAGCAACAGCAGGTTGCGCAGCTTTTCCACCTCGCGCACCCGGGCCACGCCGGCCCCGACGATGACCTCGCCCGGCGCCACCGCCAGCGACGGGTCGGAGCCGTCCGCCACCATGACCGTGTAGTTGGCGCCGTTGCCCTGGTCGTAGAAATAGCCCCACAGCCGTCCACGCACATTGCGCGTGCCGCGAATGCCCTTCAGCTTGTCCACCCAGTCCGCCGGCGCCAGAGCATGACGCCCCAGCACCAGGTTCTGCACCATCACTTCCGGCGCGAACTTCAGCGCCCGCTTCGCCTCGAAGCGCACCGCGCTGCCGAAGAAGCTGACGCTGGCCAGCAAGAACACCACCAGGGTGAACACCACCAGCAGCACGAGATTGCGCCACTTGCGCCGCCACATGGCGGCCAGCGTGTAGTCCATGAGATACCGCTGTCGTGCCAGCCAGTGAAACATCAGCGCCTCTCCCCATGTGCGGTTTCCACCTTCAGGGTGCCTGTCGCCGGCAGGTGAGGGGGCGGCGAAACGAGCGACCCGGCCGGAAAGTGCTCCATCGACAACGGTGCGTCCTGAAACGGCGTGAACAGGTCGGCCATGGCCGGATGCCGGGTGTAACGTGCCTCGGTGAACAGCGCCAGGTCCGTCAGTCCCAGCGCCCGGGTCAGATACGTGGGTGATCGATCGTCCTGAAGGGGTGCCTTCGCCGCCGTCACCGCCAGCCACGAATGCCCCAGCGCCGCCACCAGCGCCACGAACAGCAATGCCAGCAGCGACAGCGCCCAGGTGGAGCGGCGGATATGGGGGGCTTCACGCAGGGTCATTTCAGCTCCTTGCCGTGCACGATGAACCTGCCGTCGTCCAGTCCTTTCAGCATCGCCATGTCGATATCCTCGAAGCGCACGATGGCCTTGCCACGATGGTCCTTCATGAAGGCCTTGGCGTCATACATGTCCGGGTGCGGAATCAACTCGTGCCCCATCGGCCCGGTGACGTCCGAACCGATGACGTAGAGCGCCTTGCGCGCGTCGATCATCTCCACGGAATAATAGGCCGTCACGCCGAAGTCCTTCACCTCCGCTTGCGTGTGGCCATGCTGGTCGTATTTCTTCATGTCCAGCCAGAACTTGAAGGCGTCCTTCGCCCCGTCGAAATGCGCCACGTGGCCATCCTTGAACACCATGGTGGCCACCCATTCGTGATAGCGCGCCACGAACATGCCGCACACCGGGCAGCGGTCGTTTTCCTTCGGTGCCGGCAAGTGCAGCACCGGCGCCGTATTCTTGCCTTCCTGCGCCAGCGCCATCTGGCCACACAGGCTGGCCGCGCCCACCGCCAGGCCAAGCAACAGCCACCGACGCGACAAGCCGGGAGCATGGGTATGAGAACGATGATTGCGCATGGAGCTCGCCATTGTTCACGTCATTCAGAGAAGGGAAGGGTGGAGACGCTACAGCGCCCCCACCCATCGAGATGAATGCTCGCGCGATGAAGGTCTATTTCATCTTTTCCTTCATCATCTTCATCTTTTTCATCATGTGGGCGCGCTTTTCCGCCCGCCGCTTGCGAGACATTGCGCTGTCCTTGCCGAGGTCGCAATAGGCGGCCTGCAAGGCGGCGTCGAAATTCACCACCTCGCCACCCTGCGCCGCCGCCTTGGCCTTGTCGGAGAAGGCCCACTTGCGGCGCATGGTCATGGTCCCGGGCTTGCCCGGCACCAGGGAATAATAGGCCTTGTCCACCTCGATGAGCGGCTTGATCTTGGCCTCCGCGCCAGCGTCGCCTACCCAGATCTTCTTCGGCCCGCGATCAAGATTGATGGCGAAGGCCACCGCCACGCAACGGATGGAACAGGTGCCCTCCGCCGTGCCATCCTCGTATTGGATGAGATGGCGCGTATGGCTCCACATCTTGCGCGACATGCCGCAATAGGGGCAGCGCGGGTATTTCTTCAGTTCGTCCTTCGTTGGGTTGTCATCCTTCTTCACCGGCGAGACGACGCCATGCTCCTTCTGCCACTCCCAGGGAGGCGTCATTTTCATCTTCATGGCCATGCCCGTGCGAGCGCCCGCGGCCAGTGCCAGCGCGCCCAGCGAGGCCGCGCCGAGGAGTTCCCTGCGATCGATCTTCATGAATCCTTCTCCTGATTGTCCCAATCTCCACTTGCGCGCAAAAAATCAATGGCTTGCGCGCGAAACCGGATTCGCATTGTCAACACGATGAGCGGAAGAGCAATCAGGCGGGTGGAGCGCGTATGCGCTGGTGTCGGACGAGTGCAAGGGGATTCCGCGTCTGTTGACGCGGCACGGGGATCGTCGCCAGCACCACGTTGGGCGCGGGCAATACCGGCTCCGCCTGTGGTTGGGCGAAAGGCGAAGCCAGGGGCGAATTGCAAATGGGGCAGTAAACGGAGGCCTTGGCCTGTCCCGCATCCTCCGTGTTGTCGTTTGCCGCCACGCCGGGAAGGGCTTGCGGGGGCAGCTCCACCAGGCCGCTGGGCGTGCAGATCTGGAATACCCAGCTGTTCGCGTTACCCGAGCCATTGGCCGCGGCCAGGGGAGCGGCGGCCAGCGCCGCGGTGTGAATGGCGCTGAGCAGCAACGAGGCCAGCAGCGTGTAAACCGCTGCCACGGCCACCCATTTCTGCCTGCTCAGCCTGTGCATCGCACTTTGCCTTGTTTACCTTGCGGCCGGACACACCTCATCCCGGCGATCACGAACCTATGTCAACGAAGATGCCGACCTCCTTGACGAAAGTCATGCATGACGAATTTGTGAAGCTTGCAAGGTTGGCCGGTGGCAAGGGATCCTTCCTCCTCGCTTCCTTGCGTGGCCAGCCCACTGCCCAACCACCCCATTCCAAGTTGATGGGAACCAAGCGGGGGAGGGCGGGTTGAACACCAGAAGAAGCTGCTGACCCAGGCGGGGGAAGCGGCCGGGATCCCCCACCTCCCGGCGCGGATATCTCCCTTCATGCCACCGCCGGCGGATAATTCTGCTCCATTTGCAGCCGCAACAGGTCCAGCGCCGTCAGCATGGCCCGCCAGCGCACGTTCGCCCGCCCGATGTCGCCGAACTGCTTCATCAGGGCGATGGTGTCGCCATCACGCGCCGCACAGGCGAAATGCACCAGCCCCACCGGCTTTTCCGGCGAGCCGCCGCTGGGCCCGGCGATGCCGGTGATGGAAACGGCAAGGTCGGCGCGCGAGTGGCGCAACGCCCCCTCGGCCATTTCCCGCGCCGTCTGTTCCGACACCGCGCCATGCGCCTTCAATGTTTCCTCCGCCACGCCAAGCAGCTCCATCTTGGCCTCGTTGGCATAGGTCACGAAGCCGCGCTCGAACACGCTTGAAGCACCCGGCACGGCGGTGAGCGCGGCCGCCACCAGCCCGCCGGTGCAGCTCTCGGCGGTGGCGATCTTCAGCCCGCGCTCGCGAGCCTGGTCCAGCGTGTCCTTCACCGCCAGCAGGGCGTCACGGTCGAATTCCAGCATGGCGCGCCTCCTTCATCCATCGTATCACTTTCCCAGCATGATGGATGAACGCCGATGCATCAAGCCTTGCATGGTGGAGGAAGCGTCAACGAGCTCGGGAAGGTTCAGGCCTCGCCCACGGTATCGAACATGCAGGCGCGCAGCGCTTCCCTCGGTGACTTGCCGGCCCATAGTACGAACTGGAAGGCCGGATGATAGCGTCCGCACGCCGCCGCCACCCGCTGCAACAGTCCACGCGCCTGTTCCTCGTCCGGCGCCTGGCCATCGCCGATCATCTGCGCGTGGCGGAAGATGACCGTGCCGGTGTCCTCCCACAGCTCGAAGTGCCCCAGCGGCAAGTGCGGGTTCACCAGCTGCACCAGCTCCGCCACCGTCCGCCGCCGCGCCGCCGGCACGCGCATATCCCACGTGGCGCTGATCTGCAACAGGCCCTCCTCCGCCAGCCATTGCACGGAAAGCTGCACGTCCAGCCCCTCCAGCGGCGCCGCCAGCAACAATTCCGAGCCCGCCTCGCGCAGGCAGGCCCATTGCAGTGCCTCCGCCGCCGCCTCCACCGCGTGCAGCGGATCCGCCACCTGTTCGAATGATGCCATGCCGACGCGCATGGAGTGCCCTCCGGCCAAGCCCCGCCTCCGCTCCGCTGGGCGAGGGGGCCTTCATGGTTGACGAATCATTGATGATCACGTTGCCGCAGCCATGACTCGCCCGCAAGAGTCCCCGCCCGATTCCTCCACAGTGCCGTGTTTCACGCCACTGTGGCGGGTAACCGGCGGCGGGCCGTCATGTCTTGCGATGGTCCCTGCCAGGGGGTATCTATGCGGACGCGCGGCTGGCCACGCACCGGCATGGCCGGTCACATGGCGGGCGGTTAGCTCAGTTGGTAGAGCATCTCGTTTACACCGAGAGGGTCGGCAGTTCGAGTCTGTCACCGCCCACCAGCCTCCTTCCCATCCATCGTT
>JALVRJ010000187.1 GCA_027031305.1 Hyphomicrobiales bacterium
GTTCTTCACGTGTGGCACCAGGGCCAGGCTCACTTCCGGCGACAGGTTGCCCAGCGCGCGCTGGGTGAGCGCCGCGTTCAGCCCGACATCCGTCACCAGCACCGCCAGCTTGGGCTTGGCGGCGGCCAGCAGGCGAGGGCTGACGGGGCGAGCGTAGGCGCGCCAGGGTTTCCGTCCGTCGGCACCGACCTTCGGCAAGGGGCCGAACGGCGTTTTCTCCACCAGGCCCTTCAATGGCGCGCGGGGCAGCGGGGAGAAATCGCGCAAGGTGGAGGGCGCGGCGCGGCGCGCCGCATCGTCCCCGGCCGGGCCGGTGGCGCCGTCGGGCAACCTGGAAACGTCGATGATCTTCACCCCGCGTCCATGCCGGGTGGCGGGGGAAATCACCTTCACGTCCTTTCTTCGCCGGGCCTCCTGTGAAGGAGATGGCGGAACGGGATGTCTTTCGAGATCGGCGGTGTCGCGTTCCTCGCGCCGGGGCGGGACGGGCCTGTCGGGCACCTTGCGCTCGATCACGGTGTCGGCGACCGGTGGCGGCGGTGCCATCCATGCCCACAGGCCGGCGCCGATGACGCCCACCGCCAGCAGCGCCATGGCCAGCTGCGCCGGGGTGGCGCGCAACCGCAAGCGGTCGCGCCAGCGGCGCGGCCGCAAGGGAGTGTGCAGATAATCGTCGCTCATGCCGTTTGTTGCCCCCGGAGCATGATGTTTCTCGTTGCGAAGTCCACACGCTTCCACCGGTGATATCCAACAAGGTGGTGTATGGCGTGCCGGCGAAAGTCAAGGGCGGAGCGCCGTCGTTGCCAGCCACGCGGCGGACATTCGGGAAAACCCGCCGGGGTGGCGCGCTCAGTTGCGCTTGTCCGGCAATGGCGGCAGGGGGAGCACCTCCACGCCGCTGTCCAGCAGGTCGCTCACCTCCTCGGCGCTGGCCTCGCCCCAGACGGGGCGGGCGTCTTCCTGCCGCGCTCGCTTGCGCGCCTCCTCGGCGAAGGCGCGGCCGACGTAATCGGCGTTTTCACGCACGTGCCGGTGCAACTTGCCGATGAACTCGCGCACGGCGCGGGCGCGTTCGTCCAGCAGGGCGGGAGATGGGGCGTTCCTGCCGGATTCCCTGCCGGATTCGGTGCTGGATGAGGAGGAAGGCCGCGCGCCCGTGTCGCGGCGGGTGGCCACGGCCGGGCTCATGAGCTGCTTGCGCACCTCGGGACTGCCGCATACCGGGCATTGCACCAGCCCGGCGGCCACCTGTTCGTCGTAGGCGGCGGAGCTGGCGAACCATGCGTCGAAGGCATGGCCGTGTTCGCAGGTCAGGTCGTAGCGAATCATGCGTTCGGGGCGGCGTTTCGCCCAATTCGTTTTTCACCAACGTGCATAAAAAACCACCCACCACCCCGCGCTCCCACCCAACCAAAAAACAAGGGGTTGAGTGGGGGTGCGGGGCAGTCTCACCGGTCAGCCTTTACGCAATCTGGTATTACACCCGGCCCCGACCCTAATAGCAATCCTCAAGGGGTATCAAGGGCTTGCAATTGACGCAGGCGGGCGCGCAGCTCGTCGATTTCCTCCAGCAGGTCGAGCACCAGCGCCAGTGGTTCCGGTTCCCGCAG
>JALVRJ010000188.1 GCA_027031305.1 Hyphomicrobiales bacterium
GGAGCTGGCGCGCGAGGTGGGGCTGCCCAATTCCACCGCGCACCGTCTGCTGACCACCTTGCAGAACGAGCGCTACGTGCGCTTCGACAACGAACGCTCGGTGTGGATGATCGGGGTGCAGGCCTTTCAGGTGGGCTCGGCCTTCATCCGCTCGCGTGATCTCGTGCAGATCGCGCGGCCGGTCATGCGGCGGCTGATGCACGCGGCGGGAGAGACTTCCAACCTGGGCATGATCGACCAGTGCGAGGTCATCTACCTGGCGCAGGTGGAAACGCGCAAGATGATGCGCACCATCACCGGCCCGGGCGGCCGCGCCTACGTGCACGCCTCGGCCATCGGCAAGGCGGTGCTGGCCTTCGCTCCGGAACACGTGCGCGAGAAGCTGTTTTCGTGCTGGGATCCGCGGCCGCTGACCATGCGCACCATCACTTCCGAACAGGCGCTGCGCGAGGAGCTGGAGAAAATCCGCAAGCAGGGCTATGCCATCGATGACGAGGAAACGGCGGTGGGTCTGCGCTGCGTGGCGTCGGTTATCTTCGACGAGAACGCCGAGGCCATCGCCGGCGTGTCCATTTCCGGCCCCTCCGCGCGCATCACCGACGCACGGCTGGAACAGCTGGCGGAGTTGGTGATGGAGGCGGCGTTCGACATCACGCAGGAAATCGGTGGACGCTGGCAGATCGGCATCGAGCCGCAGAGAAGGGAGCCGATGCACGGCGAGCAGGCCTGAGGGTGGCGGAAGAGGCTGCCTTCCCCCCTGTCGCCGGGGCGGCGGCTGTGATAAGACACGGCGCGGCACACCCATGGAACCTTGGGCCGCATGGCGGAAAGGTCATGTTCGGGGGCTGTCTTCCCGCGCCGCGAGGCGCCATCACGCATGTCGACAGGTGCGGAACGCACCATGCGCCTCGGCGGCCGGGACTGGCGGACGGCGATAACAGTCGGGCAATTTGGTCAATTACAGTGCAGGATCAGGCAAGATGAGCGAACTGAACAAGGAAGTCATTCTTAAAGCGCTGAAAAACGTCAAGGCGCCGGGCGGCGAGACGGACATCGTCTCGGCCGGGCTGGTTTCCGAGATCGTCATCGCCGGGCAGAACGTCATGTTCGCCCTGCAGGTGGATCCGGACCAGGCGCAGATGTTCGAGCCGGTGCGCAAGGCGGCGGAAGAGGCGGTGAAGGCGCTGCCGGGCGTGGACAAGGTGATGGTGGCGCTGACTGCCGAGAAGAAGGGCGGCGACGAGCAGCCCGGCCGCGCCCGCAAGCCACAGAAGCCCACCGCCTCGCAGGCGCCGGGCATTCCGGGGGTCGATCACATCATCGCCGTGGCTTCTGGCAAGGGCGGCGTGGGCAAGTCCACCACCGCCATCAACCTGGCCCTGGCGCTGCGCGACCTGGGGCTGCGCGTGGGCATCCTGGATGCCGACATCTACGGCCCCTCGCTGCCGAAGCTGTTGGGCCTGAAGCAGGAGCCGGAGCCCGATCCGGAGAACCCGGACAAGCTGATGGCGCTTCAGGCCTATGGCCTGAAGGCCATGTCCATCGGCTTCGTGGTTGACGAGGCCACGCCGGTGATCTGGCGCGGGCCGATGGTGATGTCGGCGCTTCAGCAGATGATGCACGAGATCAACTGGGGCGACCTCGACGTGATGGTGGTGGACATGCCTCCCGGAACGGGTGATGCGCAGCTGACCATGGCGCAGCAGGTGCCACTTTCCGGCGCGGTCATCGTTTCCACCCCTCAGGACCTGGCGCTGATCGACGCGCGGAAAGGTCTGAACATGTTCAAGCGCGTGAACGTGCCCATTCTCGGCATCGTCGAGAACATGAGCTACTTCATCTGCCCCAACTGCGACACGCGCCACGAGATCTTCGGCCACGGCGGCGCGCGCCAGGAAGCGGAAAAGATGGGCGTGCCTTTCCTGGGCGAGATTCCGCTGGACCCGATCCTGCGCGAACGCTCCGATTCCGGCCGGCCCATCGTCGCCACCGAACCGGACAGCCCGCACGCGGAGGCCTATCGCGACATGGCCGCGGAAGTGTGGAAGAAGCTGCAAACCGGCCAGGCCGGCAAACGCTCCATGCCGCGTATCGTGGTGGAGTGAGAGCGCGCGAGATCGCGCGCCTTCACCGGCGAACGAAAAATGGCCTCGCACCGCATTGGTGCGGGGCTTTTTCATTTGCGCGAGGAAATGCATGGTTTCCAGCTGATGGCAACGCCACCTCCTCCGTCATTGCCGGGACAAGCCCGGGCATGACGGTGGAGGGAGCGACGCCCCCGCCGGAAGGGGGTTTTATCTCCTTGCCCAACGTTTCGGGCGGGTTTTTCAACCCCGCCCTGCGAAACGCTCAATCATCATACCGGCGTAAGCCGGTATCTCGTGCAGCAGGCTCATGAGCGGGTGGCCTGAGACTCCGGCTTTCGCCGGAGTGACGGGGTAGGGCGGAGTGACGGGGTAGGGCGGAGTAACGGGGCAGGGGCGCGCCGCCTCAGATGCTCTGGTTGAATTCACCCACCTCGGGCAGGGTGGCCAGATAGTCGCGGATGTGCTCCCACACCGCCCGCATCATCGCCTCCGACACCGGGCTTTCGCACACCACCACCAGCTCCGGCTTGTTGGAAGAGGCGCGCACCAGCCCCCAGGTGCCGTCTTCCAGCGTGAAGCGAACGCCATTGACCGTGTTCACGTCCACGATCTTCTGGCCCGCCACCGTCTCACCGCGCTCCATCAGCCGCCGGTAATGCTCCGTGATGCGCTCGGAAACGGCGTATTTCACCTCATCCGGGCAGAAGGGCGCCATGGTGGGCGTGGCAAACGTCTGCGGCAGCTCGCGGTAGAGGTCGGCCATGGTCTTCTCCGGCGCCGCGTCCAGCATGTGCAGCACGGCGATGGCCGAGACGATGCCATCGTCATAGCCCAGCCCCAGCGGCTCGCGGAAGAAGAAGTGGCCGGACTTCTCGAAGCCCGCCAGCGCGCCAAGCTCCGTCGTGCGCCGCTTGATGTAGGAATGCCCGGTCTTGTAGTAGTCCGTCTCGGCCCCCAGCTCGCGCAAGATCGGGTCGGCCTTGAACAGGCCGGTGGACTTCACGTCCGCCACGAACCGCGCACCGGGGTGCTTCCGCGCGAGATCCCGCGCGATCATCACCCCGATCTTGTCGGCGAAGATCTCGTTGCCCTCGTTGTCCACCACGCCGCAGCGGTCGCCATCGCCGTCGAAGCCCAGCGCCAGGTCGGCCCCGTGTTCCCTCACCGCGCGCGCCATGTCGTGCAGCATCTCCATGGCTTCCGGGTTCGGGTTGTAGTGGGGGAAGGTGTAGTCCGGCTCGCAGTGAAGCTCGATCACCTCCGCGCCCATTGCGCGCAGCACCTCCGGCGCGAACAGCCCCGCCGTGCCGTTGCCACAGGCGCACACCACCTTGAGCTTGCGCTTCAGCTTGCCGCCCCGCGCGATGAGGTCGTCGATGTAGCGCTGGCGCATGTCCGGGTGATGCACCAGCCTGCCACCGTCACGCTCCTTTACCGCGCCGGAAAGCACGATGTCGCGCAAACGCCCCATCAGCTCCGGGCCGAAGGTCAGCGGCGGCTCCGCGCCCATCTTCACGCCCGTCCAGCCGTTCTCGTTGTGCGAGGCCGTCACCACCGCCACGCCCGGCACATCCAGCGCGAATTGCGCGAAATAGGCCGTGGGCGAAAGCGCAAGGCCAATGTCATGCACCGTGCAGCCCGCCGCCATCAGGCCCGTGGTCAGCGCCTGCTTGATGGCGCCGGAGTAGGAGCGGTAGTCGTGCCCCACCACCACGTGCGGCTTCACCCCCAGCTCGTGCAGCAGCGTGCCCAGGCCAAGGCCCAGCAGTCGCATCCCCGGCAGGTTGATTTCGCTCACCGCCGCGCCCGTTTCCCTGTCCATGCCGAAGAACAGCCAGCGCGCGTCATATTCGCGAAACCCCGTCGTCTTCACCAGCGGCAGGAATTCGTATTCGGGCGTGTTGGGGCGCAAGTCATCCACCGGCATTCCGCCCGCGACGCGATCGATGGAAAGGGTGTCGGAACTGGACATGAAAGACCTGCCTTGTCGGAATGATGAATTCGGAAATCGCCCCCCGGCGAAGTTTTGCCACGTTCGCCGTCAGTCCATCAGCCGCAGGGTGTTGGCCCGCACCGAATAGCGCCGCAGCTTGCTCAGGAAGCTCATGCCGATGAGCACCACGCCCAACCGTCCCTTCGGCAGGATGACCGCCCGCACGTCGCGCGCCACCACCGGGCCGATCTCCACCCGGCGCAGGGTCACGGGCGCCACCTTCACCACGCCGTTGGCGGTGGCCACGGCCTTGTCGAACTTCTTCAGCCGCGGGTGCAGCCCCATGCGTTGCGCCTCGCGCCACGGAATGGCCACCGAGGATGCCCCCGTGTCGATGACAGCCCGCGTGCGCACGCCGTTGATGCGCGCCTGCACCAGGAAATGGCCGTTGGGTCCGGCCTTCACGTCCGTCCAGCCGGCCCGCGCGCCCGGGCCGGCAACCGACAGGGCGAGGGCGGACAACATGGAAACAAGCGTTCCCTTGAAGGTATTGCGAAGCATTGGTCTCATGACTGTCTTCTCTCGGCACGAAAAAGAGATTCGACAACGAGGATGCAGGCGCACCACTCAACATCCGGTGAATCGGAAACCGGGGATGTGGCCATAACCCCTTGTTCTTGAAACAGGGTTTGCGAATCGTGAAGGCCCGGTGCCAATTTGAACCGGTTTCTCACCGTTCGTTTGCGGCACGGGAGGAACTGTCCGGCCGCCTCGCCGCCTCTCATGGCGCCAGCATGGCCAGCGCCAGCAGCGTCGTGGTGCGGACGACGACTTCCGTCGCCCCCAAGATATCGCCCGTCTGCCCGCCGAAATATTTTCGCGCCAGCCATTCCATGCCGCCCTCCGCCACGCCGATGGCCAGGAACATGGCGAGAAGGGCGGCGAGCGGTCCGAAGGCGAACAGCAACAGGAGGAACACCACCGGCGCCGCGATCATGCTGGCCGTGCTGTCCGCCCGCGCCACGCCGTGGCCCATGCCTTCCCTGCCTGCCGGCCTTTCCTCCGCCGGAGCGTCGATCCACAGCATCCACGGAAGGATCGTTTCCCGCTGGGAAAGAACTCCCGGGAGCCTCCGTTTGCATGTTGAGATCCCTGCCAATACT
>JALVRJ010000189.1 GCA_027031305.1 Hyphomicrobiales bacterium
GGCGACTGGCGGTGCGAGATGCGGGCGGTGCTGGGCGGCATGGCCGCGAAGGGGTGGCACGGGGCGCTGGTGCTGAAGCCCAACGAGGGGCGGGGTGGCGAGGACGTGGTCGTTTGCGCCGACACTGGAGAGGCCGAGGCGCGCTTGCCCGCGCTGTTCGAGCGGCACGAGACGCTGTGCGCCGAGCCGTGGATGCCGGCCGCGCGCGAATGCCGTTTCGTGGTGCTGGACGGGGCGGTATTGCTGGCCTTCGCCAAGGTGGTGGATTGCACCGGACTTGAAGGCGGGGGGCATGGCGTGGCGCGCCTGCACAACCTCAGTCGCGAAGGGCGCATCGCGCCGCTGTTGCCGGAGGAGGAGGCGCTGGCGGAGATGGCCGTGGGCGCGGCCGCCGCGCTGGGCCTGCGCTTCTGCACGCTGGACATCCTTGTCCGCGAGGGCGGGCCGCTGGTGCTGGAGGCCAACGCCAACGTCACACTCGCCCGCGCCGCCGAAACGCTGGGGCGCGAACGGGTGCTGCGCGTTTACGAGAAGGCCATTGCGCGGGTTTTCGAGGCTCCTTCTGGACATGGTCCGTAATCTGAGCCGCAAGTCATACCATTGCATAATGTCTGACCGGTGAGACTGCCCCGCGTCCCCACCCAAGCCGTCTGGTATTATCAGGCGGTTTTCACGCTTTTTTTGCTGGGGCTTTCAAACCTTCTGGCTTCGATGCCACTCCGTCACGCTTGTGAAAGCCGGGTTTCTGGCCACAAACACATGCTTTTCTGGATCTCCCGTGATCGTGGCGAAAGCCAGGATCTTGTTCCGCGGCCTCAAGAGGATGCCGCGTTAGGGTCTGGACGCAATAAATCCAACGCGCCAGCGACATTTTCGCTGCATCTCGCAGGCCTTTCGCCCTTGGAAATAGCGCTGCTATTCCCTGCGGACGAAAGGCCAGCGATATTTTGCGAAAAAGCCGCTGGCATCATTGTCTTTATTGAGACCAGACCCTAGATTCCGGCTTTCGCCGGAATGACGAGTGAAAATAGGAATGACGAGTGGAAATAGGAATGACGAGTGAAAATAGGAATGACAAGTGGAAATAGGAATGACGAGTGGAAATAGGGATGGCGAGTGAGAAAAGGGGCGGGAAGAAATGGAGATGGGGGAGGGGATAACGAGGCGGGAAAGGAGAGGGCGGAACCATTTGGCCTTCGCAACGAAAACGCCCGCGAGCGGCAGGCTCGCGGGCGCGGTCGTTGGCGTCGTGCAATTCACCCGAGTGAGGCGGATTACACGGAGTAATACATGTCGAACTCCACCGGGTGCGGCATGTGCTCGAAGCGGATGACCTCCTCCCACTTCAGCTCGAGGTAGGCCTCGATCTGGTCCTTGGTGAAGACGCCACCGGCCAGCAGGAAGTCGTGGTCGGCCTCCAGGTTGTTCAGGGCCTCGCGCAAGGAGCCGCAGACCTGCGGAATGGCGTTGGCCTCTTCCGGCGGCAGGTCGTACAGGTCCTTGTCCATGGCCTCGCCCGGATCGATCTTGTTGAGGATGCCGTCCAGACCCGCCATCAGCATGGCCGTGAAGGCGAGATACGGGTTGGCCGACGGATCGGGGAAGCGGATCTCAATGCGCTTGGCATTCGGCGAGGGCACGTGCGGAATGCGGCACGAGGCCGAACGGTTGCGCGCCGAGTAGGCCAGCATCACCGGCGCCTCGTAACCCGGCACCAGGCGCTTGTAGGAGTTGGTGGTGGGGTTGGTGAAGGCGTTCAGCGTCTTGGCGTGCTTGAGGATGCCGCCGATGTAATACAGGCACTCCTTGGACAGGCCGGCGTATTCATTGCCCGCGAACACCGGCTTGCCGTCCTTCCAGATGGACTGGTGCACGTGCATTCCGGTGCCGTTGTCGCCAAACACCGGCTTGGGCATGAAGGTGGCCGTCTTGCCATAGGCCTGGGCGACGTTGTGCACCACATACTTGTAGAGCTGGAGCTTGTCGGCGATGCGCACCAGGCGGTCGAACTTGATGCCTAGCTCGTGCTGCGCGGCGCCCACCTCGTGGTGGTGCTTCTCCGGCTCCAGGCCCAGGTCGCGCATCACGGACACCATCTCGGAGCGGATGTCCTGCGCGGAATCGACCGGGTTGATGGGGAAGTAGCCGCCCTTGGTGCGCGGACGATGGCCCATGTTGCCGGTTTCGTATTCGGCGCCGGTGTTCTTGGGCAGCTCCACGTCGTCCAGGTGGAAGAAGCAGTCATAGGGCTCGGCAGCGAAGCGCACGTCGTCGAACATGAAGAATTCCGCTTCCGGGCCGAAGTAGGCGGTGTCGCCCACGCCCGTCTGCTTCAGGTATGCCTCGGCCTTCTTGGCCGTGCCGCGCGGGTCGCGGTCATAGGGTTCGCCGGTGTCCGGCTCCAGGATGTCGCACATGAGGCCCAGGGTCGGCTGCGCGTAGAACGGGTCGACGTGCGCGGACTCCGGATCGGGCATCAGCACCATGTCGGACTCGTTGATCGCCTTCCAGCCGGCGATGGAGGAGCCGTCGAACATGACGCCATCGGCCAGGGCGTCCTCGCCGAATTCGTGGGCATCGATCGTCACGTGCTGCATCTTGCCGCGCGGATCGGCGAAACGCAGATCCACGAACTTGATGTCGTTGTCCTTGATCATCTTGAGGACGGATTCGGCATCGTTCGCCATGATGTTTCCCTCGCTGTTGCTGTTGGTTGAACCTTGTTGACTTGTTACGGACGCAATGATGGGCGCCCCGTGTCCGGGCCGGCCGCCAGGGACCTCGCGCCCGGGCCTACAGGGCCTCCGGCCCGCGCTCGCCGGTGCGGATGCGTATGGCGTCGGCGATTTCGGAAATGAAGATCTTGCCATCGCCAATGCGGCCGGTGTGGGCGGCGTTCTGGATGGCCTCCACGGCCTTCTCCAGCATGTCGTCCGACACCACCACCTCGATCTTCACCTTGGGCAGGAAGTCGATGACATACTCGGCGCCGCGGTAGAGCTCGGTGTGGCCCTTCTGGCGGCCGAAGCCCTTGGCCTCGAGCACGGTGATGCCCTGCACGCCGACTTCCTGCAAGGCTTCCTTCACCTCGTCGAGCTTGAACGGCTTGATGATGGCCTCGATCTTTTTCACTGCTATCCCCTCACATGCGCAATGAGCACGACTGCGGCCACTGGCAGCGGGCAAGCCGCCCGAGCGCGCCCCATTTCATTAGCAGAAAGCGTGCCAGATGAGTCAATGGCGTGAAAGTGTTCATTTTGGGCTTTTTCGCGTTTTCCGGCAGGATGATTGGCAGGACTTGTGCCTCAAGCTTGGGCTGGGTGCTGAAAATTTGGGCCATCGATGTCCGGCCCGGCGGTTTCCGTTCGTGGGAAGGCATTTGCAAGCGGGGTGCAAAATTCCCAATTATCCGGGACGGAAGAGTGCAGATCGACAGGCGCGACGGCGGTTCGGGCCGTCGTTCGCAAGCCTGGTTGACGTGCCTTGCGAGGGGAGTTTCGGAAAATGGCGACAAGCGAACTGTCGAGAGGGCGCGGGCTGGAGGTGCTGGACATCGCCGGAATGCGGGCGGCCGATGCCTGGGCCATGGAATTCGGCGTCGCTAGCAGGGCCCTGATGGAGCACGCCGGCGCGGCGGTGGCCGAGGCGGCGCAGAGGATGCTGGAGCGGCGCGAGGCGGGCCGGCGCGTGCTGGTGCTGGCCGGGCCGGGCAACAATGGCGGCGATGGCTTCGTGGCGGCGCGCATTCTGAAGGAGGCGGGCTGCCTGGTGAGGGTGGCGCTGCTGGGCGAGCGCGCGGAGCTGGCGGGCGACGCCGCCTGGGCGGCCGGCGAATGGGACGGCGAAGTGTCGCCCATTGACGCCATCGTCGAGGCCGGCGAAGCGGCCTTTCATCCATATGATCTCGTCATCGACGCACTGTTTGGCGCCGGTCTGCGCGGGCCGCTGCAAGGCTCGGCGGCGGCCGTGGCGGCGCTACTGGCGCAGGCGCGCCAAAGGGGAGAGGTGCGCGTGTTGGCGGTGGACGTGCCCTCGGGTGTCAATGGCGACTCGGGCAAGCCGCCGGAGGGCGGGCTGGCCGTGGCGGCGGACATGACGGTGACCTTCTTCCGCAAGAAGCCGGCGCACCTGTTGCATCCGGGGAGAGCATTGTGCGGCGAGGTGCGCGTGGCCGACATCGGCATTCCCGAAAGAGTGTTCGCGGACGCCGGCATACGGCCGGTGGCGCACGAGAACGCGCCTCCGCTATGGCGGGCGGAATTGCCCGAGTTGACGCGCGGCACACACAAGTATCACCGCGGGTCGTTGATGGTGCTTTCCGGGGACGCCTTGCACACGGGCGCCTCGCGGCTGGCGGCGCTGGCGGGCTTTCGCGCCGGTGCCGGGGCGGTGACCCTGGCGGGTGACCACGAGGCGCTCCGCATCCAGGCGGCGCACATGACGGAGGTGATGCTGCATCCGGTGGAAAACGCCCTGGAGCTGGTGGAGGCGGTATCGCTGAAGCATGTCGGCGCCATGCTCATAGGCCCCGCCGCGGGCGTTACCGAGGCGGTGCGCGATATGACGCTGGCGGTGCTGGAGCGCGTGCGGCGGCTGCCGGTGGTGCTGGACGCTGACGTGTTCAGCGTATTCCAGGCCGACCCGGAAGTGCTGTTCAGCGCCATCGGCAAGCGGCGCGGACCGGTGGTGATGACCCCGCACGAGGGCGAATTCGCTCGCATGTTTCCCGACCTGGCTCATGACCACGAGGGCACGGCGAGCAAGCTGGAGCGCACCAGGGAAGCGGCCGGGCGCGCCGGCTGCGTGGTGTTGCTGAAAGGACCCGACACGGTGATCGCCGATGCGAAGGGCAACGTGGTGATCGCCTCCAACGCACCGCCATGGCTGGCCACCGCCGGGGCCGGCGACGTGCTGGCCGGAATTATCGGTGGGTTGCTGGCGCAGAGGATGCCGGCGCTGGCGGCGACGGCGGCGGCGGCGCACATACACGCGCGGGCCGCCTGGCGCGCGGGCCCGGCCATGGTGGCGGGCGACATGATCGGCCACGTGGGCGAGATCCGCGCCGAGCTGGGCGGCGAGGAGGCGCGCTGGAAGGAAGCGTGAAGCTGACGAGGAGCGGGGCCGGCGCGCCGGAAGGAAGATCCTGGCGTCGGCTCAGGCCAGAATGCATAAAGAACCACGCA
>JALVRJ010000190.1 GCA_027031305.1 Hyphomicrobiales bacterium
GATCAACAGGTTGGTGATGCGCCGCGCCTGGTCCTTCAGCAGCCGCACGTCGTGCGTTTCCTCCAGCGCCTTCAGCCGCTCGCCAAACAACTGACGGAAGCGCAGCAGCAGGTAGCGACCGCTCACCCGCCCGTCAGCCTCCAGCAGTTCGCCGCGTCGCGAGCGCACGGAAATGTTGAAGGCCGTTCCCTCCCGGTGCAGCCTTTCCAGTTCCTGGCGCAGGTGATGGACGGAATCGTCTTCCAGCCATTCGTCCAGCGCGCTGGCATCTCCCTTCTCCGGCAACATGCCCGCCAGCTGTGGATGAACGAAGGTTCTTTCCGGCTTTCCCCACGCGCCCTTTCCAGACGCGGCGTCCTCTCCCGGCGCCACCTCCGCGGCGTGCCACAAGAGCAGGATCTGCGGCTCCGTCATCAGCAGCAGCTCGGCCTCGTCCAGCGCCGCCTGCGTTTTCTTCAGCGCCCCTTCCAGCAGCTTCGCGCGCCCCGCCTCTTGCCGCCGGCGCCAGAAGGCATAGGCCGTCAGCAACATCAGCCCACTGCTCAGCAACGGCCAGATCAGGCTGTGTTCCGGCAGGAAGACCGCCGAGGCCTGGAAAAACGGCGTCACCGCCTCCGCCATGTCCATCGCCGGGGCCGGCTTCGCCGCCACCGATATCGCCATGCACGACGAGGATGCCAGCAAGGCGCCACGCACGCGCCACGACGGCCGGCAGCCGCCTTCGCCATCGCTTCCGGGGTCGTCCCCCCGCTTACTCCTGAGATCAGGCCACACGGTCCACTGCCCCCGCAGACAATCGAATCAAGCCCCTGCATGGCAGATTAGCGGCAAAGCGGTCGGCGGCCAAACGAAGCCGACCCGTGACCATCGCCTCGGGCCGGCGTGGAAGATGAAAGCGCGCTCACGCGGAAGGCCGCGTTCAGGACCCCGAAAAGCGCGACGGCGCCGGCGCCACCACCTGCGGCCCCGTGGGCGTGACCCGCAGGATCGCCAACCCCCGTTCGATAATGCCGTTTCGGCGGAAACGGAACAGGCCGTTCATGCCCTGAAAGCCCTCCGGATTGGTGATCGCCGCGTCGTTGAAGCCGCCGTGGCGCTTCAGCGCGATGGCCAGCGAGGTGGCGTCGTAGGCCAGCGAGGCCAGCCGCGGCGGCGTCTTGCCGTAGGTCTGGCGATACTTGTTGGCGAAGTGTTGCACCAGCCGCGGGTCGACGCCCGCATACCAGCCGCCGTGGGCGAACGAGACGGTGCGGATCTTCGGCGTGTCCCACAGCCCCGTGCCCAGCAGCTGCACGCTCTGCGGCAGCACGCCGGCGGCGCTCAATACCCTGCCGCCTGCCGCCAGCAGCTTCGGGCCCTCTGGGAAGAACAGGGCGTCCGCCTGGCCCGCGGCGATGGTCTGGCCGATGCGCTGCGCCGGCGCCCTCAGACCCAGTCTCGTGCGCACGTATTGTTCGCGCGCCACGATGCTGACGCCATATTTGCGTGCTGCCCTGTCCATTGCCGCGCCGGTAACCCGGCCATAGTCGGTGGCGGGAATCAGCGCCGCCAGGCGCGTCTTGCCCGTCTTGGCCGCGTGCCGGACCACGTTGTCCACCTCCGAGGAAGGCAGGAAGCTCATCAGGTAGACGCCATTGCCCGCCACCTCCGCCCGCGAGGAAAAGGCGATGACCGGCACCCTTCGGGCGCGGGCCTGCGCCCCCACCTCGCGCACGTTGCCGGCCAGCAGCGGCCCCAGGATCAGCCCCGCGCCTTCCTCCAGCGCCGCCTGCGCCGCCATGCGCGCGCCGGCCGGCGTGCCGGCGGTGTTCTTCACCACCAGCGTGATGTCCGGGTTGCCGGCGTCGATCATGGCCATCTCGGCCGCGTTCTTCATCGCCCTGGCCAGCGAGCCCAGGCTGCCACCGGCGGAAAGCGGCAGCAACAGGGCCACCTTGGTGCCCGTGGCCGCAGGCTGTTTCGGCGCCGTCTGCTGCGGCTGCGCCAGCTGTTGATCGGCGCCCGGGCCGATGTCCGAGAACATGTCGCCGAAGCCGCCGCCACAGCCGGCCAGCGCCAGGCCCAGGCCCAGCGCCGCCGCCGTGCGCGCCTTGCGCAGCCACGCGCGGGCCTTGCCGCCCATCCGCGCCAGCCCGGCGGTGAAGAAGGAACGTTCGGTGCGCATCGTGCCGGTCGTCGTCATGAGTGTCGTTTCCCGCCCCTGGATTTTCTTGAGAAAGGATGAATTGCCTTCACCAGATTAGCACAGGTGGGCACGGCGGAGCGGCATCAATTTGTGTCGAATGGTAAATATCGCGGCCAGCCCCGCCCCGCCCGCGCGATACCCCTTGTCAGCCGCGCGCCGCTGCGGCAACGTGCGAAGGCATGAGCGCCAGCGGAGCATCCAGTGAGAGCCAAGAGGCCAATCGTGGCTATTCCGTGGCCGGCGGGCGCGCCATCGCGCCGCCGCTGGCGCCCGGGCTGCACGTGGTCGCCACCCCCATTGGCAACCTCAAGGACATTACCTTGCGCGCCCTGGAAACGCTGGCCGCCGCCGATGCCATCCTCGCCGAGGATACCCGCCAGACGGCGAAACTGCTGCAACGATACGCCATCCGCACCCCCCTGAAGCCCTACCACGAGCACAACGCCGAGGCCATGCGCCCAAGGGTGCTGGAGCGCCTGCGCGCCGGCGCGGCGCTGGCGCTGGTTTCCGATGCCGGCACGCCGCTGGTCTCCGACCCCGGGGTGAAGCTGGTGCGCGAGGCGCTGGACGCGGGCGTCGCCGTGCATCCCGTGCCCGGGCCCTCCGCCGCGCTGGCGGCGCTGGTGGCCTCCGGATTGATGAGCGAGCGCTTCCTGTTCGCCGGCTTTCCGCCATCGAAAAGGCAGGCCCGCCGCCGCTTCCTGCAAGACCTGGCGGACGAGAACGCCACCATCGTGCTTTTCGAAAGCCCGCACAGGGTGCGCGACACCCTGAACGACATGGTCGACATTTTCGGACCCCGGCGCGAGGCCGCCGCCTGCCGCGAGCTGACCAAGCTGCACGAGGAGGTCTTGCGCGGCCCGCTCGCCGACCTCGCCCACCAGCTGGCCGCGCGCCAGCGGGTGAGGGGGGAATTCACCCTTGTCGTCGCCCCGCCTGGGGAAAGGCCGGCGCAGGCCTCCGACGAGGCGGTGCGCGCGGCGCTTGCGGAGGCGCTGGAACGCCAGCCCGCCGGCAAGGCGGCGGCGCAGGTGGCCCGCCGCTTCGGCCTCAAGAAGCGCGCGCTCTATGACCTTGCCGTGCGCCTTTCCCAAGAAGGGAAATGAGCCGCGTCCACCCCATCACGCGACGTGGCGCTTGACGCCGCGTCCGCGCCGTGGCCAGAACGGATATGGAATCGCCGTCGTTCGGGAATATCGCAACCGGGAAATTCGCATGAGCTGGAACCTCTTCGGGCGCTGTCTGCGCATGATGACCTTCGGCGAAAGCCATGGCCCCGCCATCGGCACGGTGCTCGACGGCTGTCCACCGGGCATCCCCCTGTCGGAAGAGGACATCCAGCCCTGGCTCGACAAGCGCCGTCCCGGCTCCAGCCGTTTCGTCACCCAGCGCCGCGAAGCCGACCGCGTGCGCATCCTCTCCGGTACCTTCGCCGAGGAGGGCATGGACAAGCCCGTCACCACCGGCCATCCCATCGCGCTCCTCATCGACAACACCGACCAGCGCTCGAAGGACTACGCCGACATCCGCGACAGGTTCCGCCCCGGTCACGCCGACTATTCCTGGCAGGCGAAATACGGCGTGCGCGATTATCGTGGCGGCGGCCGCGCCTCGGCCCGCGAAACCGCCGCCCGCGTCGCCGCCGGCGCCGTGGCGCGCCGCATCATCCCGCAGGTGAGCATTCGTGGCGCACTGGTGCAACTGGGCGAAAAGACGATCGACCGCGCGCGCTTCTCCTGGCAGGAGGTCGACAACAACCCCTTCTTCTGCCCCGACCCGGTGGCCGCGAAGGAATGGGAGGACTACCTCGACGCCATCCGCAAGGACGGCAATTCCATCGGCGCGGTGGTGGAGGTGGTGGCCTCCGGCGTGCCCGCTGGCTGGGGCGCGCCGCATTACGCCAGGCTCGACCAGGACATTGCTGCCGCCCTCATGAGCATCCACGCGGTGAAGGGCGTGGAAATCGGTGACGGCTTCGCGCTGGCCGCCATGACCGGCGAACGGGCGGCCGACGAGATCGTCATGGAAAACGGCCGGCCACGCTTTCTTTCCAACCACATGGGCGGCGTCCTCGGCGGCGTCTCCTCGGGTCAGGACATCGTCGCGCGCATGGTCGTCAAGCCCACCTCCTCCATCCTCAGGCCCCGCCGCACCATCACCCGCGACGGCGCCGAAACGGAGGTCGTCACCCGCGGCCGGCACGACCCCTGCGTCGGCATTCGCGCCGTGCCGGTGGCCGAGGCCATGCTGGCCCTGGTGCTGGCCGATCACTATCTGCTGCACCGCGCCCAGACGGGGCGGGGCTGAAGGCGCGCGGCGAATGGCGTCCACCTCCGACACCCCGCGCCCGCCCGCCGTCGGCAGGGCCCTGCCGCTGGCCACGGCACAGGCCTTCGCCGCCGGCTTGCTCGCCGCCCTGGCCCTGCCGCCGAGGCATTGGTGGTGGCTGTTGCCCGTCGCCTTCGGTTGGCTGCTGCTGCTGCTGGACGCGCAACTCCGGCGGGCGCGAACCCGCAAGCGGCGCATCGGCGTCGGCGCCGCTCTTCTTTTCGCCTTCGGTCTTGGCTGGGAGCTGATCGGCCTTGGCTGGATCACCGAGGCCTTTTTCGCCATTACCGATCAATACGGCCTCTTCGCCTACCTAGCCGTCGGCGCCCTGGCCGTGGCCGCCGCCCTGTTCATGGCCGCCGCCGGCGCCGTGCACGGCGCCCTGTTTCGGCCGGGCTGCGCCGACGTGCTCGCCGGCGCCCGGCTGGCGCTGCTGCTGAGCCTTTTCGAAATGATGCGCGAAAGCCCCCTGGTGCTTGGCGGCTTTCCCTGGAATCCCTTCGCCCACGTGCTCGACCCGCAGGCGCTTCTGCCGCTCGTGCAGGCCGTCGCCCTGTTCGGCGTGTGGGGCCTGAGCGTGCTGGTGGTCTTCTGGGCGGCGCTGCCCGTGCAGGCCTGGCTTGGCTGGCGGCGGGGCGCCCGCCGCGCTGCGGCGACCCTGACC
>JALVRJ010000191.1 GCA_027031305.1 Hyphomicrobiales bacterium
AGCCGGAGCCCCAGCTGTCGTTGATGTCCGTCTTCGGCGCGGCCATGGCCGTGCCCGCCACGTCCAGATGTGCCCACGGCACCTCGCCCACGAACCGTTGCAGGAACTGCGCCGCCGTGATGGACCCGGCCTCGCGCCCGTCAATGTTCTTCATGTCGGCCACGTCATAGTCGATGAGCTTGTCATAAGCCGGATCCAGCGGCAGCCGCCACACGCGCTCGCCCGTCTCCAGCCCCGCCTTCGTGATCTCCTCGGCCAGCGCGTCGTTGTTGGAGAACAGCCCCGCGTGCTCCTTGCCCAGCGAGATGATGATGGCGCCGGTCAGCGTCGCCAGATCGACCATCCGCGCCGGCGAGAACTTTTCCTTCGCATAATCCAGGCAGTCCGCCAGCACCAGCCGCCCCTCCGCGTCGGTGTTCAGCACCGCGATGCTCTGCCCGGAGCGCGAAATCACGATATCACCAGGCCGCTGCGCGCCACCGTCCGGCATGTTCTCCACCAGCCCGATGACACCCACCGCGTTCACCTTCGCGCCGCGCGCCGCCAGCGCCCGCATCACGCCGACGACCGCCGCCGCGCCACCCATGTCGCCCTTCATGTCCTCCATGCCGGAGGAGGGCTTGATGGAAATGCCGCCCGAATCGAAGCACACGCCCTTGCCGACGAAGGCGATGGGTGCGGAATCATCCCCCGCGCCATCATATTTCAGCACCACCACCCGCGGCTTGTTCCTCGACCCCTGGCCCACGGCCAGCAGCGCGTTGAACCGCTCCTCGCGTAGCTGCTTCGGCTTCAGCACCTCCACGGAAAGGCCTGCCTCTTCCGCCATCTCCACCACCCGGCGGGCGAATTCCTTGGGCGTCAGCACGTTGCCCGGCTCGTTCACCAGATCGCGCGCGAAATGCACCGAATCGGCCAGTGCGGAAAGCGGCGCGAAGGCGGCTTCAGCCTCCGCCGCCTTCTCCGTCACCACCGTCAGTTCCTCAATGCGTGCCTTCTCGTCCTTCTCGCGCCCCTCGCCGCCCTCTTCTTTCTCGGCCTTTTTCGTCTTGTAGCGGTCGAAGCGATAGTTGCGCAGTTTCACGCCGGAGGCGAAACGCGCCGCGAAGGTGGCCGCCTCCACTGGCATACCCTCCGGCGCGGAGGCCATCACGGCCACGTTCTTCGCCTTGGCCGCCATGGCCGCCGCGGCGGCGCGCCCTCCGGCATATTCGATTTCCTTCTCGTTCAGCTTCTCCGTCTCACCCAGGCCCAGCAGAAGCAGGCGCGTCACGTCCATGCCCTCGGGTGCCAGAAGCTCTACCGACTGGCCCTTGCTTCCGTCGAAATTAAGCGCTTCGGCCGCGCGCTGCAACTGCGCGCGCGCCGCCTCGGGCAGCGCCTTGACCGCCTCGTCCACACCGGCCTTTTTCGTCGTTGGCAGAACCAGCATTTCGGTCGTTCCGACCGGCTCCGTGGTGAACCTCGCCTTCATGCATGACCCTCCTCGAGCATTGCCGTTAACGGCATTCCTATTGCGCGCGGACACAAAACGCAATCGGGTCTTAAAATTGCGCCCCGAACAGGCTAAAAGGTTATCAAATCACTAATGCCGAAAAATCGAATCCGGCGGGGAGCAACATTGTCGTCCCAACACGACACCAGGGCCGAGGACCTGAGCCGGCGGCCGCGTTCGTCGCCTGTGCGCGCACGCCTGCGCCGTGTCTTGTGGGTACTGGGGGTGGGCGGCCTTCTGCTCACCGCGCAGCCGCCCCTGGCCCACGCTCTGTTGCAGGACATGCCGGACTTCTACCTGACGCCTCCGGGAGAGGAGGTGCCGGTGGACGTGCTGGCGGAAAAGATCATCTACGACGAGAAGAGCAAGACCGGCACCGCCGTCGGCCGTGTGCGGATCATCTGGGGGCCTTACGTGATGGTGGCCGACAAGGTGGTCTACCATCTTGATACCGAGCGCTTCGAGGCTTATGGCGACGCGCACATCCGCGAGCCCAACGGCAACATCCTTGTGGCGGATTACGCCAGCATCGACAAGTTCCTGCGAGAGGGCTTTGCTCGCCATTTGCGGTTGATGATGACCAACGGCGCCTCGCTTCGCTCCCGCTACGCCATCCGCAAGGAAGGCAACATCACCATCTACACCGACAATGCCTACACGGCCTGCGAAACCTGCCTGTTGCCCAACGGCGAGCCAGTGTGGGAAATCCGCTCGAAGAGGGCGGTGCACGACCAGCGGAAAGGGCGCGTCTATCATGATGACGTCACCTTCCGTTTTCTCGGTATGCCGGTGTTGTGGTCGCCCTACTTCAGCCACCCCGACCCCAATCACCCCCGCTCCAGCGGGTTCCTCGTGCCGGGGTTCGGGTGGACGGAGAAGCTGGGTGTGCGCGTCACCCTGCCATATTTCTTCAACCTGGGCCCCAATTACGATCTCACCTACATCCCCAGCATCTATTCCAAGCAGGGCGTTTTCAGCCGTTTCAGGTGGCGGCACAACATCGGCCCGGGCACATATACCATCGATGGCGGGGGAATTTACCAGCTCACGCCGGGCGCATTGCCTGACGATGAGCAGGATCGTTTGCGCTGGTATATCAGTGGAGAGGGGACGTTTGACATCAATCGTGCCTGGCAGTGGGGTTTCAAGGGGGCCTGGCAAAGCGACCATGAGGTCATGAGGCGTTATACGGCCTTTTCGGACAGCAACATCTATTCCCATGTCTGGCTGCAAGGATTGGACGGGCGCAATTTTCTGCGCGCGGAAGCGGGGCAATACCATTATTTGTATGACGGCTTCAGCCACGGTCTGGCACCCACCATCATGCCCTGGGTGCATCATGAATTCACGTTCCGCCCGGCGGTGCTGGGGGGCGTGTTGGGCCTGAACAGTTCCCTGCTCTCCACGCGGCGTGAACATGCCGGGCGGCCGGCTCCGGGCATCGTCATGCCGGAACGGAACGTGCGCCTGGCCAGTGAATTGGACTGGCGGCGCGAATGGATAACCGACGCGGGCGTGCAAGTGCAGCCCTTTGCTCAGCTACGGGGAGAGGTGCGCGTGGCGCACGAGCTTCCGGATGTCGGCACGCCGGGGACCACCTTCCGCAAGAAGGCGAAGGCCCGGCTATTCCCACGCGCGGGCGTCGATTTGCGTTGGCCTTTCATGGCCAGTCTGCAAAGCGGTTATCATGTCCTATCACCCGTCGCACAGCTGATCATCGGCGGCAACGAATACGATCGGCGCGAGAGCGCCAACGAAGACGCCATCGCGCCACGATTTTCCGCTTCGCACCTGTTCCTGCATGACCGTTTCATGGGTTTTGACAGGTTCGAGGGGGGAGCGAGGGCGAATTATGGCCTCGCCTATGGCCTATACCTGAACGATGCCAGCTTCCTGCGTCTGACATTGGGGCAGTCTACCCATTTTCTGGGCAAGAACAGCTTCGAGGGAAGCAGCATTGGTCTGCAGAAGACCTACTCCGATTTCGTCACGGGAATGGCGATGTCCTGGCAGGACATGATGCTGCTAAGCGCGCGCGCCCGTTTTGATAATGAAACGTTCAAGTTACAGGACTTGGCGAGCGAGCTTGATCTCAATTTCCAAAATCTGTCCATAAATCTGAAATATGCATACTCTGAACCCCTGCCGGAATATGGAATAAACAGCAAGGAAAACAAATATTCCGTTTATGCCTCATGGAACATGAGCGACAGGTGGAGGATTTATGGCAGCATGAACTACAGCGCCAAGGAAAACTGGGAAGTGAACAGGCAGATAGGGATTGAATATGATTGCGACTGCCTAACCATCAGTCTCAGTTTTTCAGACAAGGTTTCCAAGGATCTTGAATCTATGGAAGATTACACAATAGAATTGAAGGTTAAATTGTATACGCTGGGGGAGGACAAGATCACTTACAAGCCCGATAATGACGATTGACCCACCGTTTTCCGGGCATTGAGATCGTGCTCCTTGGTGATGGAAAGTGAGAGGCCGAAGCAAAGCTTTTCTTTTTTCTGCCATTTTTGGATCACATGGCCTTTTGCCCAAGGCCCGGGCCTCACGGAGCTTCAAGGACGACATCTTCCATGCAAGCCTTAGAAAAAATTTTGCGCAGTGCCGTCCTGATGGCATTGATGCTGTTCTTCACCACGACACCCACGCCCATTCCCAAGGCATTTGCGGTCAAGGTGCTGGTGGTCGTCAATGACCAGCCCATCACCGATTTCGATGTGCGCCAGCGCATGAAACTCTACGACGTTCTGGGAATGCGTGGCGGATCCACCGCCTTGAAGCGCAAGCGCGCCCTGCAATCGCTCGTCGACGAAGCCGTGCTGTTCGCCGAGGCCCGGCGTCGCAACATGGTGCCGGACGACATCCAGGTGGAAAGTGCCATCAAGAGCATGGCCAACAAGATGGGTGGCATGGAAAAGCTGCGCGCCGCCCTGCGCCGCAAGGGCCTTGGCATGAGCCACCTGCGCAACTATGTGCGCGCCCAGATGATCTTTCGCGCCATCGCCGCCCGCGCCGGCCGCAAGATGCAGGTGAAGGTGAGCGAGGCGGAGGTCGAGCGGCGGTTGAAGAAGATCCTCTCCGATCCGCGCCTGAAGCCCATCACCATCTGGACGCTCCGCCGGGTGGAGTTGCCGGTGGATGATGTTTCGCCGGTCATGCGCCAGCAACTGATGATGGCCCGCGCCGTGGAGGCACAGCAGATCATGCGCCGCTACAAGGGCTGCAAGAGCCTCAGGAAAGCCATCAGCGGCATTTTCAACGTGCGCGTATCCAAGCCCTTGCAAGCCGACCCCCGGCGTTTGCCCCCACCCCTGAAAAAGGCGCTCAAGAAGGCGGGCACCCGCCGTCTCATAGGACCGATCGCGGCGCCGAAGGCGGTGCAGCTCATTGCCTTTTGTGGCAAGCGTTCCATCAGGCCGAAAATTCCGGAAAAGGGCAAGCTGCGCCAACAGCTGCGGGCCGCCATTCAACAGGAAAAGATCCAGCGCCAGGTGGACAACTTCATGAAGCCCCTGCGCCGCAAGGCCGTCATCGAGTGGCGCACGAAAAAGCCATTCTGACGGCTTGCCGGAGATGACAGCGACAAATGTGATACCAGATTGCGTAATGTCTGACTGGTGAGACTGCCCCGCGCCCCCACCCAAGCCCTTGTTT
>JALVRJ010000192.1 GCA_027031305.1 Hyphomicrobiales bacterium
AGTCATGAAAGACAAGGGGGTTGGGTGGGGACGTGGGGTCGGCTTCACCGGTCGGCCCTTGCGCAAACCGGTACAAAATCCAAGGACGGGGAGGGCGCGCCATGGGTGAACAACGGGCATCCTATTCCGGGCTGACGAGCTTCATGCGCCTGCCGGTGGTGGAAGACCCCGCTGGCTGGCGGGGAGTGGATGTTGTCGTCGCCGGGGTGCCGTTCGACGTCGCCACCACCAACAGGCCCGGCGCGCGCTTTGGTCCGCGCGCCATTCGCGAGCAATCGCTGCAATTGGCCTGGGGGCCTATTTGGCCATGGGGCTTCGACCCGTTCGACCACTTGCGGGCGGTGGACGCCGGTGACGTGCCTTTTGATTGGGGGCGGCCGAGAGAGATGGAGGAGAACCTTCGAGCGCACATCGCGCGGGGGCTCTCCGCCGGGGCCGTGCCCGTCACGCTGGGGGGTGATCATTTCTGCACGTTGCCGGTGCTGCGCGCGTGCAAGGAGCGCTTCGGCCCGGTGGCTGTGATTCAGTTCGACGCCCACCGCGACGTGGAGGAGGGCGCCGGCGAGGGGCGCATCGACCACGGCATCGTCTTCTCGGAAGCCCTGCACGAAGGACTGCTGGACGAGCGCGCCTGCGTTCAGGTGGGTATTCGCACCACCTATCCCGGCGAGGCGGGAGCGGGCATGACGGTGATCGACGCCGCCGCCTGCCACACCATGAGCCCGGCACGGATCGCGGCGAAAATCCGCGAGGTAGTGGGCGAGCACCCGGCCTACCTGACCTTCGACATCGACTGTCTGGACCCAGCCTTCGCGCCGGGCACGGGCACGCCGGTGCCGGGGGGGCTTAGCTCGCACCAGGCGCGGGCCATCTTGTGGGAGCTGCGCGGGCTGAACTTCATCGGCTTCGATATCATGGAGGTGGCGCCTCCGTATGATGCGGGAGAGATCACCGCGCTGGCGGCGGCGACGCTGGCGCTGGACTTCTGCTGCCTGCTTGCGGCCGCAAGGACGCGGGGGGACGGCTAGGGAGAAAGGAGCGGCTCGGTGCGCCTTGGCGCAATGCGCCATCAATCCGGTTGCCGCCGAATCATGCGCCAGGCCATGCGCGCGGCGTGCAGCCAGGCGCGCAGCGGCCCGCCGGGGTGGGGCCCATGCGGAATGGCGGCGAACAGTTCGAAGCGTTCGGTATCGCCCAGCAAGGCCCGAGCCACGAGATGACCCAGCAGGGTGGCCAGCACCACGCCCTGGCCTGAATAGCCGTGGGCGAACCAGATGTCGCCGCTTCGCCCCGCGCGGCCACAGTGCGGGTAGCGGTTGGCGGTGACGGCCATGACCCCGCACCAGGCGGCGTCGATGGGCACGTCCGACAGTTGCGGAAAAGTGCGTTTCAGGTGCGGATGGATGCCGGGCGTGACGTGAAGGGGCGGGCGGTCGAGGTAGGAGGCGCCGGCGCCGAAAATCAACCGCCGCCCGGGCGTGAGGCCGAAATAAGCCGGTGGCAGGCGGGTGTCGGTCACGGCGGCCACGTCGGCCTTGATTACCGTGCGGGCCAGGATGTCCGCCAGGGGGGTGGTGGCGACCTGACAGGCGCGCACGGGGATGAGATAGGGCGCCAGTTCCGGCCACAGGGCGCCATTTTGGGCGTTGGCCGCCAGCACCACGCGCCGGGCGGTGATTTCACCGCCGGGGGTTCGCACGGCGATCCCCCCGTTCATTTCCTCCAGCATCAGGGCCGGCGTGTGGGCATGAATCCTCGCGCCTTTGCCGGCCGCGGCGCGGGCCATGCCAGCGCACAGGTCGACGGGGTTGAGAAGGCCCGCGTGCGGGTCGAGCAGGGCGCCATGGTATGCATCCGTGCCCAGCCAGTTTCGGTGAAGCTCCTCGGCCTCGAGGAGGCGACAGCCGCCATGGCCAAGGCGCTCCAGTTCCGTCAGGTCCTCTTCCAGCGCGCGCACGTGCCGGGGAGTGGCGGCGCAGGTGAGGTAGCCGGGACGGTAGTGGACATCGAAGCCGTGGCGGCGTTGCAGAGTGGCGATGAGCCGCTTGCCGCTTTCGGCCAGGTCGAACAGATCCCGCGCTGCCTCGCGTCCCAATGCGCGTTCCAGCCCCGCCTGGCCGGGGGCGAAGCCGGTGCAGGCATGTCCGCCATTGCGCGCGGAAGCGCCCCAGGCGATGGGGCCGGCCTCGACGAGCATGGGCCGCGCGCCGTTGACGGCCAGCTCCAATGCGCAGGAAAGGCCAGTGAAGCCACCACCGATGACGAGAACATCCGTTTCGGCCGTGCCGGCGAGCGGCGGGAAGTCGGGTAAATCGCCGTGTTTCAGCCGCCAGACGCTGGGCATGTCGCCGGCGTTCAGTCGTGGCAGCTCATGCAGGTGGTGCGCCCCGGTCATCGGCCCCGCCTTCGGCCCGTGGTGATCAGTCCCTGTCCAGCCAGTTCTCAAGCCAGTGGATGTCATACAAGCCGTTCTGAATATCCGGCTCGCGCAGCAGGCGCTCGAACAGGGGGATGGTGGTCTTGATGCCGTCGATGACATATTCGTCCAGCGCCCGGCGCAGCCGCATGAGGCATTCGTTGCGGTTCTTGCCGAAGACGATGAGCTTGCCGATGAGGCTGTCGTAATAGGGCGGAATGACGTATTCGCCGTAGACGTGCGAATCCACTCGCACGCCCAGGCCGCCGGGCACGTGCAGGTGAGTGACCTTGCCCGGCGAGGGGGTGAAGGTGGCCGGGTCCTCGGCGTTGATGCGCACCTCGATGGCGTGGCCAAGGATGCGCACGTCCTCCTGCCTCATGCTCAGCGGCATTCCGGCGGCGACGCGGATCTGTTCCTGCACCAGGTCGAAGCCGGTGACCTGCTCGGTCACGGGGTGCTCCACCTGAAGGCGGGTATTCATCTCGATGAAGTAGAACTCGCCATTTTCATAGAGGAACTCCACCGTGCCGGCGCCGCGGTAGTTGAGCTTGCGCATGGCCTCGGCGACGGTGTGGCCGATCTGCTCGCGCTGCTCGGCGTTGAGCGCGGGCGAGGGGGCTTCCTCCCACACCTTCTGGTGGCGGCGTTGAAGGGAGCAGTCGCGCTCGCCCAGGTGCACGGCGTTGCCTTGGCCGTCGCCGAAAACCTGCACCTCGATGTGGCGGGGATGGCCAAGGTATTTCTCGATGTAGACCTCGTCGTTGCCGAAAGCGGCGGCGGCCTCGGAGCGGGCGGTGTGGAAAGCCTCTTCCAGCTCGGAGGCGTCATGGGCGACCTTCATGCCGCGGCCACCACCACCGGCGGAGGCCTTGACGAGAACGGGAAAGCCGATGTCCTCGGCCACCTTGCGCGCCTCGGCGAGCGTCTCAACCGCGCCGTCGGAGCCGGGCACGACGGGAATGCCCAGCTCGGCGGCGGTCTTCTTCGCCGTCACCTTGTCCCCCATCAGGCGGATATGCTCAGCCGTGGGGCCGATGAAGGCGATACCGTGTTCCTCGAGGATTTCGGCGAAGCGGGCGTTTTCCGACAGGAAGCCATAGCCGGGGTGCACGGCGTCGGCACCGGTGATCTCGCAGGCGGAGATGATGGCCGGGATGTTGAGATAACTCTCGCTGGCCGGTGGCGGGCCGATGCAGACGCTCTCGTCGGCCAGGCGCACGTGCATGGCGGCCTCGTCGGCGGTGGAGTGCACGGCGACGGTGGAAATGCCCAGCTCCTTGCAGGCGCGCAGGATCCTGAGCGCGATCTCGCCCCGGTTGGCGATGAGGACCTTCTCGAACATGCGCCGTTCTCCGGGTTACTCGATGATCAACAGGGGCTCGTCGAACTCCACCGGCTGGCCATCCTCCACCAGAATGGCCTTCACCACACCGGCGCGCGGCGCGGGGATCTGGTTCATGGTCTTCATGGCCTCGATGATGAGCAGCGTCTGGCCCTCCTTGACCTCGTCGCCAACCTCGACGAAGGGCTTGGCGCCCGGGGCGGGGGCGCGGTAGGCGGTGCCGACCATGGGCGCGCGCACCACGCCGGGGTGGTTGGCCATGTCGGCGGGTTTCTCTTCGCCGGCGGCGGGAGCGTCCGGCGCGGGGGTGGATGGAGCGCTGGGCGCGGACGCCGGGGCAGGCGCGGCGGCCACCTGCGCCACCACCTGCTGGGCGGGAATTTCGCGCGCCAGGCGCAGGTGGAAATCGTCCAGGTCGAGTTCGATTTCCGTCAGCTCCGTTTCGCGCAGCAGCTCCGCCAGCTGGCGGATCATGTTCATGTCCGGCGTGGCACCCTTTTTCCTGTCACTCATGATGGATACGTCCCGTGCGATTTCATTCCATGTTGCCGTTGTGCGGTCAGACCTCCATGTGGTCAGACTTCCACGTGTTCGATGAGGCGCGAGGCCATGGCCCGCAGCGCCAGCTCGTAGCCTTCCGCGCCCAGCCCGGCGATGACGCCGTCCGCCACTGGCGAGATGAACGACCTGTGCCGGAATTCCTCGCGCGCGTGCACGTTGGACAGGTGCACCTCGATGATGACGCCATCAAAGGCGCGCAGGGCGTCGTGAATGGCGATGGAGGTGTGGGTGTAGGCGGCGGCGTTGATGACGATGCCGCCGGCGGCGGTGGATATGGCCTCGTGGATGTCCTCGACCAGTTCGCCCTCGCCGTTCTTTTGGCGGAAGTCGATGCGCAAGCCCAGCATGGTGGCCGTTTCACGGCAACGGCATTCGATATCGGCGAGCGTCAGCGCACCGTATGTCTCCGGTTCGCGCTTGCCCAACAGGTTCAGGTTGGGACCGTTGAGGATGTAGACGAGGTTGCTCATCCGGCCCTGACCCCCGGAAGTGGTGGAAAACGAGTGCGAATCCGCGCCGCCATCTGTCGTGGTGTTGCCCCAAAACGGTGCGGAAGGCAAGCTGGCGGGCCTTCAGTGCCCTTCAAATATGACGATTCCGGGAAAAGGGAGGCCATTTTCCAAGGTTTCACGATACAAAGCGATTTTTCTCATCACCCAGCGAAAGCCGGGATCTTGCGTTCGAGCACATGCCTTTCCGTATTTTTCGTCTTCCTGGCGAAAGTCGGAATCTCGCCCCTTTTCATGAGTTAACCGCACCGGATTCCGGCTTTCGCCGGAATGACGGGTGAGGAAGGCAGGGTCGTGGGGGCAAATTCATTTATTGCCGTAAAC
>JALVRJ010000193.1 GCA_027031305.1 Hyphomicrobiales bacterium
GGCAAGCGCCGCAAGGGCCCGTTCGTCGCCATCAACATGGCCGCCATCCCGCGCGAGCTGATCGAATCGGAGCTCTTCGGCCACGAGAAGGGCGCCTTCACCGGCGCCGTGGCGCGCCATGCCGGCTGTTTCGAGCGCGCCCGTGGTGGCACCCTGTTCCTCGACGAGATCGGCGACATGCCCATGGAAGCGCAAACCCGCCTGCTGCGCGTGCTGCAGGAAGGCGAGTTCACCACCGTTGGCGGCACCCGCCCCATCCGGGCCGACGTGCGCATCATCGCCGCCACCCACCGCGACCTGCGTCAGCTCATTGCCGCCGGCCAGTTTCGCGAGGACCTGTTCTATCGCCTCAATGTCGCCACCGTGCGCCTGCCGCCGCTGCGCGAACGGCTGGAGGATATCCCCGACCTGGTGGCCCATTTCGTCGAGGAAGCGGCCAAGGAAGGGCTGCCACGCAAGGTATTCCTGCCCGAGGCCATCGACCGCCTGAAGCGCCATCGCTGGCCGGGCAACGTGCGCGAGCTGGAAAACATCGTGCGCCGCATCCTCGCCATTCATGCCGAGGAGGAAATCGGCCCGGAGATCATCGAGGCCGAGTTGGAGGAATTCTCGCCCGCCGCGCCGGTGGCCGCGGAAGGCGAGGAGGGCGAGCTTTCCCGGGTCTCCGCCTTCATGGAGCGCTGGTTGCAGGCGCATTTCGCCGCCCATGGTGACGATCTGCCGCCACAGGGGCTCTATCACCGCGTGCTCAGGGAGGTGGAACGCCCCCTCATCGCCGCCGCCCTCGCCGCCACCGGCGGCAATCAGGTGAAGGCGGCGAGGTTGCTCGGCATCAACCGCAACACCCTGCGCGCCCACATGAAAAACCTGGATATCGACGTCATGCATCTGCCCAGGCTCAACGCCAAGGGCTGAATCATCCCCCGCTTGTCCACAAGCCCACCGCATCATGGACCCGTTTTTCCGCAACGAATGCGAATTGCGGCACGCGACATCGCCATTCGGGCTATCATGCCCGCATGATTCCGCGCGGCGAATCACGTGTGCCGTGCTTCGGGAAAGGACAGGCCCGTGCTCCAGCACAATCACATGTCGGCCATCGCCCAGACGGATGAGTTCCCCGCCTTCCTCGGGGTGGAGCGCTCCGCCACCGGCCGGCGCTGGATAGCCCGACTGGCCGATGACGGGGCGGCGCTGGCCATGGCCCAGCGCCACGGTCTGCCGGACGCCCTGGCGCGGTTGCTGGCCGCCCGCGGCGTCACCCCGCAGGAGGCCCCGGCCCATCTGAACCCGACGCTGAAAACGTGGATGCCGCCGCCCTCGGCCGTCAAGGACCTGGAAAAGGCCGCCGCCCGTCTCGCCGAGGCGGTCATCGGCGGTGAGCGTATCGGCGTCATCGGCGATTACGACGTCGACGGCGTGACCTCCAGCGCCATGCTCGCCGACTTCCTCGAACGCCTCGGCGCCGAGGTGCTGGTGCACATTCCCCACCGCGTGGCGGACGGCTACGGCCCCAGCGTGAAGGCCGTTGATGAACTGGCCTCCGCCGGCGCACAGGTGCCCGAGGCCCGAATCGTCATCGGCGCGATTGGGGT
>JALVRJ010000194.1 GCA_027031305.1 Hyphomicrobiales bacterium
GTGATCCTCACGCCGTGGTGGGTCTCGTATTTCTCCTTCAGGCCGCGCAGGATGGACACGGTGTCCTCCACCGTCGGCTCCTTGACGAACACCGGCTGGAAGCGGCGCTCGAGCGCGGCGTCCTTCTCGATGTATTTCTTGTATTCATCGAGCGTGGTGGCGCCGATGACGTGCAGCTCGCCGCGCGCCAGCGCGGGTTTCAGCAGGTTCGAGGCGTCCATGGCGCCCTCGGACTTGCCCGCACCCACGAGGTTGTGAATCTCGTCGATGAACAGGATGATCTTGCCATCGGAGTTCACCACTTCGTTGATGATGGACTTCAGCCGCTCCTCGAACTCGCCGCGATATTTCGCACCGGCGATGAGCGCGCCCATGTCCAGCGCCAGGATCTTCTTGTCCTTCAGGCTGTCGGGCACGTCACCATTGACGATGCGCTGGGCGAGGCCCTCGACGATGGCGGTCTTGCCGACGCCCGGTTCGCCGATGAGCACCGGGTTGTTCTTGGTGCGGCGAGACAGGATCTGGATGGTGCGGCGGATTTCCTCGTCACGCCCGATGACCGGATCGAGCTTGCCCTCGCGCGCCTTCTCGGTGAGGTCGATGGTGTATTTCTTCAGCGCCTCGTAGGTTTCCTCGGCCGAGGCCGTGTCCGCCTTCTTGCCGCCGCGCATTTCGTCGATGGCCTTGTTCAGCGCCACCGGGGTGACGCCGGCCTTCTTGAGGATCTCGGCGGCCTCGGAAGGCTCGATGGCCAGCGCGTGCAGCAGGCGCTCCACCGAGACGTAACTGTCGCCTTCCTTCTTCGCCAGCTCCTCGGCGCGCTGGAAGACGCGCGCGGTTTCCGGCGCCAGATACAGCTGGCCGGCGCCGGCGCCTTCCACCTTCGGCAGTTTTTCAAGCGCGGCGTTGACATCCGCCTGCACCAGCCGCGGGTCGCCGCCGGCGGCCTTGATGAGGTTGGCGGCCATGCCCTGGTCGTCATCCATCAGGACCTTGAGCAGGTGCAGCGGCGTGAACTGCTGATGGCCCTCGGCCAGCGCCTTCTGCTGGGCGCTCTGGATGAAACCCTTGGCCCGGTCGGTATAGATTTCGAGATTCATTTGTGATGATTCCCCTGTTTTGCCGCATGGTGTGGTGTGTGGAATATGCGGCGAGGTTGTCGGTTTCTCTCCATCGATATAGGTGGCGTGAAACGGGGCACAAGGTTGGGCGCGAAAAAGAACGGGTTTCATGCGATTTTGCCCGGTCTTGGCGGTGAATTCGTTGCAATGGTCGGCGTTT
Source organism: Hyphomicrobiales bacterium (assembly GCA_027031305.1). Taxonomy (GTDB): domain Bacteria; phylum Pseudomonadota; class Alphaproteobacteria; order Rhizobiales; family Aestuariivirgaceae; genus Thermopetrobacter. The sequence goes on from JALVRJ010000194.1 coordinate 1,282, forward strand.
TCGCCCAATCATGCGCCCTCATGAGCGGTTCACTTTCAACATTGCTGCCGGCGTCCTGGATCAGGGGGCGGCGCATCGGGCTGTTCGGCGGCTCGTTCAATCCGCCGCACGCGGGGCATGTGCATGTTGCGCGCGAGGCGTGGAAGCGACTGGCACTTGACGAGGTCTGGTGGCTGCCGACGCGGCACAATCCGTTGAAGCCCGAGGATCTCTACGCCGACTACCGGCAACGCCTGGAGGCGGTGCGGGCGCTGGCACGGCATCCGCGATTTCGCGTGCTGGACGTGGAGTGGCGGCTGAGGGTAACCTATAC
>JALVRJ010000195.1 GCA_027031305.1 Hyphomicrobiales bacterium
TGCCCGGGCTGATGCGCAAGTGGATCTTCGCCGATGAGCCGCGCGTGGACATCCGCCCGCCGGTGCATGGCGATGCCTCCGGCGTGCGCGGCGCGGCGCGGCTGTGGGGGTGAGGCGGCGGCACTCGTCGGCTCGTCCGCCACGGAACGCACGCCCGTTCACCGCCGGGGCATCAGCAGCAAGAAATCAATGTCGGTGATGCCGCAAAGGACTTGCCAGTCCCGCACGCCCCGCTTCCTCGTGGCGCGGTTCATGTCTTCCCGGGTGCAGGGCTGGAGGTGAAATCCCTCGACGACCAGGTGGGAGCCATCGTCCATGCGGATGACGATGGCCCGGTTGGAAAGGCTGCGGCCGTTGTCGACTTGCCGTTCCCTCGCCGCCCGAAGCGCGCGGGGGGTGAGCTTCCAGACCGTGCGTGCCTGCGCGGTGGCACCCGGCGGGGTCGCGCGTTCCAACACCATCGCGCCGAGGGGCGTCAGGCGCAATCGCAAACGGGGCGTGGCCTTGGCGGTCTTTCCGGCGGCCTTTTGGGGATGAAGAATCGTGACTTCGCGCAAGATTTCCCCACGCCGCAGATGCGCGGTCGTGAGCAGTGCATTGGCGGGCAGTCGGTCGAGCGCCACCGAGTAGTTCGGCCCGGCCCAGAAGGAGGTGCCGCCGACGTCGGGCTCGAGGATGCGCAGCACGTCGGCCGCCAGGCTGATCATCTTCTTTCGCGAGGGTGGCGCGTTGGCGTCGGCCCGCGCGGACCGCGTCCTATCGTCGGTTCGGTCCAATGCCGGGCGCAGCATGGCCAGCAGGGCGCCTTGGGCCTTCAGTTCAAGAAGCGTATCGTAAACGGAATACAGGTGGCGCGCCTGCTCCGGCGTCCAGGTTCCCGGCGGCACGGGAGCCTTCAGCCCGCCGCGTTCGTCCAAAAGCCCCTTTGCCGCCAGCGCCGATTGCAGAATGCCCAGCTGGCTGCGCACGCTCAGCCCTCGCGCGCCCAGCGGCCCGCCCAACGCGCCGAAGAGCAACAGCGCGCCCGCCAAGCCCACCAGCACACGGCCGCTGGCGCGTTCTCCCCGCCAGATCCACAGGGCGAGGGCGGCCAGCATCCAGGTGGCCACGAGGGCCAGCAGGTAGCGCGGCGGGGTGAGGCCATAATCGGCGATGCGCCGCCAGGTACCGATGATCAGCAGCACCGTGGGCGCAACCAGCAACATCCACCAGCCACGCACGAACCAGCGCAGCGGGCGGGTGCCGTCGCCACGCAATGCCGGCCATTGCGCCAGCAGCCATGCGGTGGTGCCGACAAGCGCCAGGCCGCCCACCATCCAGCCGACGCCGCCGCGTGGCAGCTCCCACTGGAAGAGGATTTTCACCGCGTAGGCATTGAGGATGATGCCATATATCGCCAGCAGCGGCACCACTATCCAGCCGATGAAGCGCAGCAACAGCGTGCCAAGGGCGCTTTCCTCGCGTGCTTCCCGCGACCGCCCCGCGGCATCGTCCGGCAGCACGCCTAGCGCCAGGAAGGCCCCCAGCCAGGGCACGGCGGGCACCACGAGAACGAGCGGATCGGTGATGGTCCACCCCAACAGATATTTACC
>JALVRJ010000196.1 GCA_027031305.1 Hyphomicrobiales bacterium
CTCAACCTAGGCGAACAGCGCGTTGAACAGATAGCCCACCACGATGAACGCAACGAACAGGATGCCGGCGAAGGTGGCGATCAGCTGGGGTTTCAGCACCTTGCGCAAAATGATCATCTCCGGCAGCGAGATGGCCGCCACCGACATCATCAGGGTCAGCACCGTGCCCACCGGCACGCCCTTGGAAAGCAGGCTCTCCACCACCGGAATGACGCCTGAGGCGTTGGAATAGAGCGGGATGCCGACGAGTGCCGCCAGCGGCACCGCCAGGAAATTGTCCGCCGCCGTCTGCTTCGCCAGCCATTCCGCCGGGACGTAGCCATGCAGGATGGCGCCCAGCGCGATGCCCGCCAGCACGTATTTCCAGATGCGCCCGACGATCTCGCGCACTTCGCGCCTGGCGAACTCGAAGCGTCCCTTCCACGAGGTGTCCGCTTCCGGCACCGCCACCTTGCCCATGCGGATTTTCCACACGTAGTCCTCCACCCATTTCTCAAGCTTCAGCGCCTCGATGAGAAGGCCTCCGATGATGCCCACCGTCATGCCGGCCACGACATATAGCGCCGCCACTTTCCAGCCCAGGATGGCCGCCAGCAGCACCACCGCCACCTCGTTGATCATCGGCGAGGCGATGAGAAAGGCCATGGTCACCCCCAGCGGGATGCCTGCCTCCAGAAAGCCGATGAACAGCGGCACCGAGGAACACGAGCAGAAGGGCGTGACCGCACCCAGCATTACCGCCAGTGGATAGGAGACGAAGCGCGACCTCCCGGCCACCAGCTCGCGCACCTTCTCCGGCGCGATCATGGCGCGCAGAAAACCCATGGCGAAGACGATGATGATGAGCAGCGTGAAAATCTTGGTGGTGTCCTCGATGAAGAAATGCACCGCCTCGCCGAAGCGCGAGCCAGGCTCTAGCCCCAGCCATTGCCAGGCGATGGTGTCGGCCAGCCATGTGAAAATGGCGAACATGATGACGGCTCCCCTTCTTTGCGGGATGAATACGCGATCGATTGTCTGGAGGGATCCGCGCGATGATGGCTCAGCCGGCGCGGCGCTCGGGTGGGCGGCTATCTTCTTCCATGCTGGCCAGCCGCGCGGCATCCCCCGCGTAGGGTTCCGTGCGCGCGAGCCCCTTCAGGGTCCGCTGCAACACCTCACGCATCCAGCCGGGCAGGTCCGAACGGACCGCGTAGTGCACCCACAGCCCCTGCTTGCGCCCACGCACCAGCCCGGCCTTGCGCAGCGCCGCCAGGTGCGAGGATATGCGCGGCTGGACCATCTCCAGAGCGTGCACCAGCTCGCACACGCACAGCTCGCCATGCGCCACCAGCAGCATCAGGATGCGCCGCCGCGTCGGCTCCGCCAGAGCGGCGAAAAACGCCTGCTCCACCATCTCTTCCATGTTTCGCCTCCATCGATGCCATATGGGGTGCCTGCTATATAATTGTCAATATATATACTCGTCAAGAGATGTAGATGCCGACCATGAAAGGCATGGCTTTCTTCCACGGAAAAGGAAACCAGAAAGCGTGTGGCGGGAAGAGAAGAAAGAAACGGAAAAACCCCGCGACACGTCCTGGTCGCGGGGTCGGTGCATTCGATCAGTCAGCCATTGGCAAGACGCGGAAGATCACTTCCCCTTCTTGCTCTCGCCTTCGGCGGCGCCGGCTTCCGGCGCGTCCGTGACCGATACCTCGGCGGCGGGCGGCTCGGCGGTGGTTGCTTCGGCTGCGGTCGCATCATCGGAAGACGCCTCGGCCTCTTTGGCGCCCGCCTCCGCTTCCGGCAGAACCTGCCTGGCTTCCTCTTCCGCCGCCGCGGCCGCCGCGGTGGCCTCCGCCTGCTTGCGACGCTCCTCCAGGATCAGCTGGTCACGCCGCTCGGCGATGTGCTGCAAGGCGCGCATGGCGCGGCCCGTGCCCGCCGGAATGAGACGCCCGACGATGACGTTCTCCTTCAGGCCCTCCAGCCGATCCACCTTGCCCTGCACGGCGGCCTCGGTCAGCACCCGCGTGGTCTCCTGGAACGAGGCGGCGGAAATGAACGATCGCGTTTGCAGAGACGCCTTGGTGATGCCCAGCAGCACGGGCTTGTATTCGGCCGGCTGCTTGCCCTCGGCCTCCAACCGCTTGTTCACCTCCATCACTTCCCAGCGGTCCACCTGCTCGCCGGCGATGTAGCCGGAATCGCCCGGCTTGGTGATTTCCACCTTCTGCAACATCTGCCGGACAATGACCTCGATGTGCTTGTCGTTGATGGTCACGCCCTGCAGGCGGTAGACTTCCTGGATCTCATCGATCAGGTAGGTGGCCAGCGCCTCCATGCCCTTGACCTCCAGGATGTCCTGCGGCGCCGGATGACCGTCGATCAGGTATTCGCCCTTCTCGATCCAGTCACCCTCCTGCACTTGCAGGTGCTTGCCCTTCGGAATCAGGTATTCCACCGGCTCACCCTCTTCCGGGACAATGCGGATGCGCCGCTTGTTCTTGTATTCGCGGGTGAATTCCACGCGCCCGGAAACCTCGGCGATGATCGCGTGATCCTTCGGCCGGCGCGCCTCGAACAGCTCCGCCACCCGCGGCAGACCACCGGTGATGTCGCGCGACTTTGCGCTTTCCAGCGGAATGCGCGCCAGCGTGTCGCCCGCCTTCACCTTCTGCCCCGGCTCGACGCTGAGGATGGCGTCCACGGACAGCAGGTAGCGGGCCTCCACGCCGCGCTTCGTCTTCACCACGTCGCCGTTCTCGTCCTTGATGACGATGGCCGGCTTGAGGTTGGCGCCACGCGGGCTGGCTCGCCAGTCGATGACGATGCGCCGGGCGATGCCCGTGGCCTCGTCCACCACCTCGTGCACGGACACGCCCTCCACCACGTCCTCGAACTCGACGATGCCGTCGGCCTCGGTGAGGATCGGGCGCGTATGAGCGTCCCATTCGGCCAGGCGGGTGCCGCGCTTGACCACGTCACCCTCCTTCACCAGCAGCTTGGCGCCGAACGGCAGCTTGTGCTCGGCCACCTCGTTGCCATGCTCGTCGACAATCACCAGGCGCACGTTGCGGCCCGTCACCACGGTATCACCATTGGAGTTCACCGCCAGCTGATCCTTCTCCGGGATCTTGACGATGCCGTCATAGGCGGCCTCCATGTAGCTTTCCGAGATCACCTGCGCCGCACCGCCGATATGGAAGGTGCGCATGGTCAGCTGCGTGCCCGGCTCGCCGATGGACTGCGCGGCGATGACGCCCACCGCCTCGCCCTGGTTCACCGGCGTGCCACGGGCGAGATCGCGCCCATAGCACTTCGCGCACACGCCATAGGGCGTCTCGCAGGTCAGCACCGAGCGGATACGCACCTCGCGGATGTTGGCGGCCTCGATGGCCTCCGCCGCCGCCTCGGTGATTTCCTCGCCCTTCTTCACGATCACCTCGCCGGTGGCCGGGTCCTTCACGTCCTCGGCCGCCGTGCGCCCCAGGATGCGCTCGGCAAGCGACACCTTCACCGAGCCGGACTCGATGACCGCCCGCATCGGCAGCGACTGCTCGGTGCCACAGTCTTCCTCGATGACGATGGAATCCTGCGCCACGTCCACCAGCCGGCGCGTCAGGTAGCCGGAGTTGGCCGTCTTCAGCGCCGTGTCGGCCAGGCCCTTGCGCGCCCCGTGGGTGGAGATGAAGTATTCGAGAACGCTCAAACCCTCCTTGAAGTTCGAGATGATCGGCGTTTCGATGATCTCGCCGGAAGGCTTGGCCATGAGGCCGCGCATACCGGCCAGCTGCTTCATCTGCGCGGGCGAGCCACGGGCGCCTGAATGCGCCATCATGTAGATGGAATTGACCGGCTTCTCGCGCCCCGTCTCCTCGTCGATCTCGACGGAAGAAATCTCGGCCATCATTTCCTCGGCCACCTTGTCGGTGCACTTCGACCACAGGTCCACCGACTCGTTGTAGCGCTCGCGCTCGGTGATCAGGCCGTCGAGATACTGCTGCTCGAGCTTCTTGATCTTTTCGCGCGTCTCTTCAACCAGGCGTTCCTTGGACTTGGGCACCACCATGTCGTTCTTCGAGAACGAGATGCCCGCCTTGCAGGCCTCGCGGAAACCCAGCCCCATGATCTGGTCGCAGAAGATGACCGTCTCCTTCTGGCCGCAATCGCGGTAGACGGCGTCGATCATCTTCGAGATCTCGCTCTTGGTCATCAGCTTGTTGCACAGCTCCGGGGTGATGCCCGGCCGCTTCGGCAACAGCTCGGCAATCCTCACCCGCCCCGGCGTGGTTTCCACCAACCGGGTGACTTCCTCGCCGTTCTCGTCCAGCCAGCTCAGGCGGATCTTGATGCGGCTGTGCAGGGTCACCGCGCCGGAGGCCAGCGCGTGCTCCATCTCCGCCACCGAACCGAAGACCATGCCCTCGCCCGGCTCGTTCTTGCGCATCATCGACAGATAATACAGGCCCAGCACGATGTCCTGCGTCGGCACGATGATGGGCGCGCCGTTGGCCGGGTGCAGCACGTTGTTCGACGACATCATCAACACCCGCGCCTCCAGCTGCGCCTCCAGCGACAGCGGCACGTGCACGGCCATCTGGTCGCCGTCGAAGTCGGCGTTGAACGCGGTGCACACCAGCGGATGCAGCTGAATGGCCTTGCCCTCGATCAGCACCGGCTCGAAGGCCTGGATGCCAAGGCGATGCAGCGTCGGCGCGCGATTGAGCATCACCGGGTGTTCGCGGATCACCTCGTCGAGGATGTCCCACACCTCCGGCTTCTCCTTTTCCACCATGCGCTTGGCCTGCTTGATGGTGCCGGCGAAGCCCTTCTTCTCCAGCTGGCCGTAGATGAAGGGCTTGAACAGCTCCAGCGCCATCTTCTTCGGCAGGCCACACTGGTGCAGCTTCAGCTCCGGTCCCACCACGATGACCGAACGGCCCGAATAGTCCACGCGCTTGCCCAGCAGGTTCTGACGGAAACGCCCCTGCTTGCCCTTCAGCATGTCGGACAGCGACTTCAGCGGCCGCTTGTTGTTGCCGGTGATCACCCGCGAGCGCCGCCCGTTGTCGAACAGGGCGTCCACCGCCTCCTGCAACATGCGCTTCTCGTTGCGGATGATGATGTCCGGCGCCCTGAGCTCGATCAGCCTTTTGAGG
>JALVRJ010000197.1 GCA_027031305.1 Hyphomicrobiales bacterium
TCTCCATGTTCGGCGACGAGATAGAGGAGATCGTCGAGTTCGACCCGCTCACCGGCAAGCGCACGGCGAAACTGGAACAGGTGCGCATCTACGCCAATTCGCACTACGTGACGCCGAAGCCGACGCTGGAACAGGCGGTGCGCCAGATCAAGGCCGAGCTGCACGAGCGGGTGGAGGAGTTTCTTGCCGCCGGGCGCGTGCTTGAGGCGCAGCGGCTGGAGCAGCGCACCCTGTTCGACATCGAGATGATGCTGGCCACCGGCAGCTGCAAGGGCATCGAGAACTATTCGCGCTATCTCACCGGGCGCCGCCCCGGCGAACCGCCGCCGACACTGTTCGAGTATCTCCCCGAAAACGCCATTCTGTTCGTCGACGAGAGCCACGTGACGGTGCCGCAGCTGGGCGGCATGTTCCGCGGCGACTACAACCGCAAGGCCACACTTGCCGAGTTCGGCTTCCGCCTGCCGAGCTGCGTGGACAACCGGCCGCTGCGCTTCGAGGAATGGAACATGCTGCGGCCGCAGACCATCTTCGTCTCGGCCACGCCGGGTCCGTGGGAGCTGGAGCAAACGGGTGGCGAGTTCGTCGAGCAGGTCATCCGCCCCACCGGCCTCGTCGATCCGGAGGTCGTCGTTCGCCCCTGCGCCAACCAGGTGGAAGACCTCATCGCCGAGTGCCGCGAAGTGGCCGCGCAAGGGTATCGCGCGCTGGTGACGGTGCTGACCAAGCGCATGGCGGAAGACCTCACCGAGTTCATGCACGAGCGGGGCCTGCGCGTGCGCTACATGCATTCCGACGTGGACACCATCGAGCGCATCGAGATCATCCGCGACTTGCGCCTTGGCGTGTTCGACGTGCTGGTGGGCATCAACCTGCTGCGCGAGGGTCTGGACATCCCCGAATGCGCGCTGGTGGCCATTCTGGATGCCGACAAGGAAGGCTTCCTGCGCTCCGAAACCTCGCTGATCCAGACCTTTGGCCGCGCCGCGCGCAACGTCGAGGGCCGCGTCATCTGCTATGCCGACACCATGACCGGCTCATTGCAACGCGCCATCGCCGAGACGAAACGCCGCCGCGCAAAGCAGCTGGCGTGGAACGCCGAGCACGGCATCACGCCCGAAACGGTGAAACGCAACATCGACGACATCATCGAAACGCCCTGGGAGTCCGATCGCGTGACGGTGCCGGCCGGCCCGGCGGCGGAAAAAGGCGCGCTGGCGGGCAAGAATCTCGAAGAGGTCATCGCCGAGCTGGAAGAACGCATGTACGAGGCGGCGGCCAACCTGGAATTCGAGGAGGCCGCCCGCCTGCGCGACGAGGTCAAGCGCCTGCGCGAGAAACTGATGCAGACCATGGAAGGCCCCGTGGCGCGCGCCGCCGCTTCCGCCATCGAGCAACCCGGCAATTCCAGGCCCACCTCCGCTCCGCACAACAAGGGCAAGAAGAGCAGGAAGGCAGGCAAGGGAAAGAAGCGCGGATAGGCACGCGCCATCCATCCCTTCCCCCGCCGCGAGAAGCCCCGTCCGAGAACGGAGCGGAACGCATCACCACCGTCGTCGCCAGCGGGTTATGCCAGGCTGCATGAAG
>JALVRJ010000198.1 GCA_027031305.1 Hyphomicrobiales bacterium
TCTGCGTGGTCCTTTATGCATTCTGGTATTAGACGATCATCAAGCAAACCCGCCTGCCTCTCCGAGTCCTGATGATCCTGTGCATCACGAGGTGCGTGTGACGCAAGGCCCTTGCATTTCTTTTCGTCCTGCTTCAAGCGATTGACTGGCACGGTCATCGGAATAGGAACAGGACCCGGCCACGTGGCCGGGAGGTGCTCATGGAATACTTGAAGTCCCTGGCGGGCAACTGGCCGCAATTGCGCGACCAAGTGCTAAACACCCTCGTTGGGTGGGCCACCTCTCCCCAATTCTACGGGCAGGTTGGGGCCATCATGCTGGCGGTGTTGCTGGCCTGGCCCCTGGCGCGCCTGCTCAATGCCCGCATTACGGCGCTGGATCTCGCGGAAAGAGGGCAGGGGATATTCCGCCGCGTCGGCCTGCTCCTGCAGGGGATGCAGAGCTTCATGCGCCCGCTGGTGCTGGTGCTGTTGCTGGCCGTCGCCATCACCATCAGCGATGCGGTCCTAGGTGCCAGCTGGCTGGTGCGGCTGGCCCAGAGCGCGGTGCTGGTTTGGTTGCTCTATGCCATCATCAACCAATACATTACCCATTCGTTGCTGCGTCGCGCGGCCATCTGGCTCGGCATTCCCGTGGCCACCCTGCAAGTGTTCGGCTGGCTCGACGAAACGATCGCCTTTCTCGATTCCATTTCCCTGACCATCGGCAATATCCACCTGTCATTGTATTTCCTCATCAAGGCGGCCATCTTCGGCGGACTTTTCTTCTGGATCGGCCGCATGACGTCCGAGGCCGGACGCAACGTGATCGAAAAGCAGGAGGAAATCGACCGTGGCCTGCGCGAATTGATCGCGCGGGCCTTCGAGATCGGCCTGTATTTCATCATCTTCTTCCTGCTCATGCAGGTGCTGGGCATAGACCTCACGGCGCTGGCCATTCTCGGCGGCGCGGTGGGCGTCGGCCTCGGCTTCGGGCTGCAACAGATCGCCGCCAATTTCATCTCCGGCATCATCGTGCTGCTGGAGCGCTCCTTCGTCATCGGCGATTACGTGGAGCTGGAAGATGGTCCCGCCGGCATCGTCAAGAAGATCAACACGCGTTCCACCGTGCTGGAAACCTTCGATGGCAAGGAGATCATCGTCCCCAACGAACGTTTCATCACCCAGCGCTTCATCAACTGGACCCATGACGATCCGCGTCAACGCTACGAGGTGGATTTCATGGTTTCCTACGAAACCGACTTGCACAAGGTGCCGCCCGTCGTCGAGGAAGCCGTGTTGAAGCATCCCCGCGTGCTGCGCGAGCCGGAAATGCCTGATTGCGAATTGCGTGAATTCGGAGAGTACGGGGTGAAATTCGCCGTGGAGTTCTGGGTGGAGGGACTGGACGACGGACCCAACAAATTTTCTTCCGACGTTCTGTTTCTCGTCTGGGATGCCCTGCGCGAAAACGACATCAGGATACCCTACCCACGCCGGGAAGTGATGTTGTTGAACGAGGCCCGGCTGGAAAAGGAGCGGGCGGAAAACGCTGGTGCCGGCTGAGGGACTTGAACCCCCGACCCCCTGATTACAAATCAGGTGCTCTACCAACTGAGCTAAGCCGGCGCGCATGGCATGTGTGCGAAACGACGGGGCAGGGCATGACACCCCTGCGGGACCCCACACCCTTCATGCCCACCGGGCAAACATGCCTTGGCGTGTGTCCGGGATGATATATGTATCTAGAACCAAGTCCGCGCGCTGGCAAGCAATGCGCGCCGAAGCCGAAAGGCCAGCCACCACAAGGTCCGCTTCATGCCGCCCCGGCCATCTCCTCCTCGCGCATGATGCGCGGCACGTGCTCGTTCGACGGCGCCAGTCCCTGGCGCATGATGATGTCACGGATGAACGGCACTTTCGCCGCCAGCGTGATCGCTCCGGCACGCACCATCTGATAGGGCAGGAAGTTGGAAAGCAGCGCGGTGTTGACCACGTGAATGGCCATCTTGCGCGGGAACACGTCGCGCCGGCGGATGCGGTCGTATTCGTGCATCACCTTCTCGCCGCCCCAGTCGTCGCCGAAGGCGAAGGCATCGCCGATGAGCTCCGCCGCCAGCGCCGCGTCGCGCAAGGACATGTTCAGCCCCTGCGCGCCGATGGGCGGCACCGCGTGCGCCGCCTCGCCCACCAGGATGACGCGATCTTTCGCGAAATCATGCGCCACCATGGTCTGCATGGGGAAGCTCTTCAGCTCCGTCGGGCTGGAAATCCTGCCCAGGTCTCCGTGGCTCTCGATCTGGATGCGCCGGGCCAGCTGTTCCGGGCGCAGCTGCATGATCTCGCGCGCTTTTTCCGGCTTCACCATCCACACCAGCGAAGAGCGTCTACCCGGCATCGGCACGGTGGTGAACGGTCCCTGTGGCTTGTGATACTCGGTGGACATGTCGTCATGCGGGGCGGAATGGTCGAAGAAGCAACCCAGCGCCACCTGGTCGTAATCGTGCCGCAGCATCACCATGCTGGCCGAGCCGCGCACGCGCGAGTTGCGCCCGTCCGCGGCGATGACGACCGGCGCGGAAAGCTCATCGCCCGATTCCAGCTTCAGCCGCGCGATTCGCTTTCGCTCGGGCCCCACACCGGTGGCTGAATCGCGGATGAACTCCACGCCCAGCTCCTTCGCCTTTTCGGCCAACGCCGGATGCAGGTCTTCCAGCGGGATGTTCCAGCCGAAGGCGTCCCAGCCGGCCTCGCGCGCGTTGAAGGTCACCGTCGGCGCGGTGAAGATGCCGCCCGTGTCGTCCACCAGTCTCAGCTTGCGCAAGGGATTGGAAACGGGCTTCAGCGGCTCGAACAGCTCCAGGTGCTCCAGCAGCTTCACCGATGGGCGCATGAGGGCAATGGTGCGCGGATCATGCCGCTTCTCGAATGGGTTCACCGGGCCGGTGACGATGGCCGTCCTCAACCCCTGTTCCGCGCACAACGCCGCCGCCGCCAGCCCCGCCGGCCCGGCGCCGGCCACGATGACATCGTAATCGCCCTGTTCCATTCCGCTCATGACGTGCTCCAAATATTCGGCCACGAGGCCCGGCATTCCCGTGTTTCATCATAGATGTCCGCGCGTCCTCGGGAAAGTCCTTGACTTGCGTCATGCCGGCCACGCCTTTCGCCGCCGGGCATTTTCGTATAGACAACACGCCGGATCGCAATCATCATCACGCGGACACACCCGCGGCAATCCACTGGAAGAGGGCAGGCATGGCGAAGATCAAGGTCGAGAATCCCGTCGTCGAGCTCGATGGCGACGAAATGGCCCGTATCATGTGGCACATGATCAAGGAGAAACTCATTCTCCCTTACCTGGACCTGCCCATCAGATATTTCGACCTGTCCATCCAGAACCGCGACGCCACCAACGACCAGGTCACCGTGGACGCCGCGCTGGCCATTCGCGAATACGGCGTCGGCATCAAGTGCGCCACCATCACGCCCGACGAGGCGCGGGTGGAGGAATTCGGCCTGAAGAAAATGTGGCGTTCGCCCAACGGCACCATCCGCAACATCCTCGGCGGCGTCATTTTCCGCGAGCCCATCGTTTGCCGCAACATCCCGCGCCTGGTGCCGGGCTGGACGAAACCCATCGTCATCGGCCGCCATGCCCACGGTGACCAATACAAGGCGCAGGACTTCCGCGTTCCGGAGGGGCCGGGCAAGCTGAAGATCGTCTACGAGGGCGAGAACGGCGAGGTCATCGAGCGCGAAATCCACCAATTCACGGTGCAGGACCACGGCGGCGTGGCGCTGGGCATGTTCAACACCGACAAGTCCATCTACGACTTCGCCCGCGCCTGCTTCAACTTCGCGCTGGATCGCAAATGGCCATTGTATCTCTCCACCAAGAACACGATCCTCAAGGCCTACGACGGCCGCTTCAAGGACATCTTCCAGGAAGTCTACGAGAAGGAATTCAAGAAGGAGTTCGACAAGCACGGGCTGGTATATGAACATCGGCTCATCGACGACATGGTGGCCTCGGCCCTTAAATGGTCCGGCGGTTTCGTCTGGGCCTGCAAGAACTACGACGGCGACGTGCAGTCTGACGTGGTGGCGCAGGGCTTTGGCTCGCTGGGGCTGATGACCTCGGTGCTGCTCACTCCGGACGGCAAGATCATGGAATCGGAAGCCGCCCACGGCACGGTCACCCGCCATTATCGGCTCCATCAGGAGGGCAAGGAAACCTCCACCAACTCCACCGCCTCCATCTTCGCCTGGACGCGCGGGCTGGCCCATCGCGGCAAGCTGGACGACAACCGGGAGCTCATTGATTTCGCCCGGACCCTGGAGCGGGTGGTGGTGGAAACCATCGAGGCGGGTTACATGACCAAGGACCTGGCGATTCTCGTCGGCCCAGAGCAGAAATGGCTCACCACCACGGGTTATCTCGAGAAGATCGACGAGAATCTGCGCAAGGCCATGGGATAGGAGGCGGTGGTCCCCACCCCGTCATGCCCACATGCGGCGTGATGTCCCTTGTGGTTGCCTTTTCGTTGACGACGCCAGCACAACTCTCTAGAAAGGAAAGGTAAGCGCATATCATTGGCTTACAAACATTTTTCCGTCTTCTACAGGCCTGATGCCGGTCCATTGATCACTTCCGATCCGTCGGGGATGCCGTGAGTTCCGATGCGTTGGCCTGGCGGGCGGGCAGGGGCGCTTGCGACAACATACGAGGGGCACGACAATGAGCAACGAGACGGTTACCCGCGCCACCCTGGCGGAAGCCGTGTATCGCAAGGTGGGCCTTTCGCGCACCGAATCGCGCCAGTTGGTGGGCCAGGTGCTGGAACTCGTTATCGATGCGCTCGACAAGGAGGAAATCGTCAAGCTTTCCTCGTTTGGCACCTTCAGGATCCGCCACAAGAAGGCGCGCATTGGCCGCAACCCGCGCACCAAGGAAGAAGCCATCATCTCGCCTCGTCGCGTGCCCAGCTTTCGCGCCAGCCCCCACATGAAGGCGCGCATCAATGGCGAGGACAAGGATTGACCGCGCCCTTGTCCTTCCCGGCCCGGCTTCGTCTGTCCTTGTCGCTCTCCCTTTTCATGTTCCACGCAGGGGAAGGGGAAAGCTTACAACTTTA
>JALVRJ010000199.1 GCA_027031305.1 Hyphomicrobiales bacterium
CTGCTGCGCAACCCCTATGCCATTTTCGCCCGCCAGATCCTGCGGCTGGAACGCCTGAAGGAGCTGGAGGTGCGCCCGACGCCGGATCTGTTCGGCACCGTCATTCACGCCGCGCTGGAGGAATTCGCGAAGAGCCATCCGCGCGAACTGCCCAAGGACGCCGAGGCGCAACTGCTGGCGATGATGGAGCGGATGCATCGGGCGCACATTGGTGACGAGGCGCATCTGGCCCAGGTTCGCGGTCGCCTGGAGCGCATGGCGGCCTGGTTCGTGCGCGACTGCGAACGTCCCTGGCGCGCGAGTGCCTTCGAGCGCGCGTTGCCCGAGTGCGAGGGCGTCTTGAAATTGGACATCGGCGAACAGAAATACGAATACGTGCTGACCGCCCGCGCCGACCGCATCGATCTGCTGACCAACGGCGGTCTGCGCATCATCGACTACAAGACCGGCAACCCGCCGGCCAGGAAGATGACCAGCCCGAACTACGATCCGCAACTCGACCTCGAGGCCGCCATCGCCGCCCGCGCGGGCTTCCCGGCGACGAACGGAGCGCGCGATGTGCGGGTGCTGCAAATTGTCAGCATGAAAGGCTTGACGGAAGAGGGTAGGGTGGTGAACTGGCAGACCGACAAGCAGCCACCGGCGGTTCGTGCGGAGCTGGCTCTGAAAGGTCTGAAGCGGCTGCTGCACGCCTATTCCGATGCGCGGCAACCCTGGTTGCCCCTGCTTTGGGATGAAGGCGGGCGTGGCTACAACGACTATGACCATTTCAGCCGCTGGCGCGAATGGTTGCCGCTGCTGGCACATGATTGACGGGAACGATTCGCAGGTCTTGAACAACCGGACTTCCCCCGGTTCCTTCCACGATTTCCAAGCTCTGGTTCCTTCAGGGAGTTATGAAAATGAACACGGAACAGGAAAAAGCCGCCGTGAAGAGTGAAGAATCCAAGGCGACGGAAAAGAAGGCCGCCGGCGAAATGCGCCTGAAGTTTTTCCCCGTGTCCTTTTTCGCCGTCATCATGGGTCTTTCCGGCTTCACGCTGGCATGGCGCAAGCTGGCGGAAACCTTCGGCACCAGCGGACTTTTCTCTCATCTTCTGGGCATCGTCACGCTGGCGCTGTTCGCCGTCATGCTGCTGGCCTATCTGGTGAAGATGGTGCGTTATCCGCAAATGGTGAAAGGCGAGCTGAATCACCCGGTCATGAGCGCCTTCGTGCCGGCCATTTCCATCTCCCTTTTTCTGCTGGGGCTGTGCATGTTGCCGCTTTCACCAGTGCTTGCCAACATCCTGTGGGGCGCGGGCGCCATCCTGCACATCATCCTCACCTTCCACATCATCCGCAACTGGGTGGAAAAGCAGCATTTTCAGGTCGGTCATCTGAATCCGGCGTGGTTCATTCCAGCGGTGGGCAATGTCGTGGCGCCGCTGGCCGGGGTCTCTCTGGGATATCACGAGCTGTCCTGGTATTTCTTCGCGGTGGGCATTTCCTTCTGGATCATCCTGCTCGTCATCGTTTTCAACCGCATCCTCTTCCACGACCCGCTTCCACCCCGCCTGTTGCCCACCTTGTTCATCCTCATCGCCCCGCCGGCGGTGGGTTTCCTCGCCTGGTTGCGGCTCAATGGCGGCGAGGTGGATGCCTTCGCTCGCGTGCTCTATTACCTCGCGTTGTTCTTCACCGCACTGATGGTCCTGGAGCTGCCGCGTTTCCTGAAACTGCCGTTCTTCCTTTCCTGGTGGGCCTATTCGTTCCCTTCCGCGGCGATGACGGTGGCCACCTTCGTCATGGCGGAAAAGGTGGGCGGCGCCTTCTTTCACTGGTTGTCCCTGATCATGCTCGCGGCGCTCACCGCGCTCATCGCGCTGCTGCTCTTCCGCACGCTGCTGGCCATGAAGGCGAGGAAGATTTGCGTTCCGCCTGATCATTGATCCGCCACCCACGCGGGCCGGGGCAATACGCTTCAATGCAAGAAGATCAATGCAAGAAGAGGCCGTCATCCCGGCACAATCCGGAATCTCAAACCGCCAATTCCATGTTTCGCGGCACGAGATTCTGACTTCCCCGGGATGACGGACAGACTGCGGGGCCGACGTGAAGCGCCTCGGCGCAAAAGCCGCCATCTTGTGCGCAAGATTGTGAGGCATGGGTGATGTCGTGCTCCGGCCAGGTGTGATACAAGGGCCCTGCACGGGATGCACGATCAACGAAGGCCGGAAGAACGGACATGAGCGTTTCTCGCAGGGACATGCTGAGCGCGCTGCTGGCGGCGGGAACCCTTGGCGCACTCGCCCCTGCCGCGCGTGCTGGCAAGCTGACCAACTTCAACCGCCGCAACCAGCTGCCGCCCACCCGCACCACGGTGTTTGGCGACGCCGGCGCGCCGCCGATGCTTTCCGAGGCCTCTCCACGGCTGATGGAAGAGGCCATCGCCCGCTACGATCTCATCGTGCGCTCCGGCGGGTGGCCGCAATTGCCGCCCATCAAGCGCATCGTGGTGGCTGGCAGCCGCAGCGCCAAAATACTCATCCTTCGCCGCCGCCTCGTTCTCGAGGGTTACCTGGCGCCCGAATTGGCCAAGGGCCGGCGCTACGACAAGCACGTCGCCCAGGCCATCATGCGCTTTCAGCGCAACCATGGCCTGCGCGTGACGGGGCACCTGGACTTCGCCACCCACGCCGCCCTGAACGTGCCGGCGCAAGCGCGGCTGGACACCCTGCTGGCCAACCTGCCCCGGGTGGAATGGGCCATGAAGGGCGTCCACGACCGTTTCATTCTCGTCAACATCCCGGCCACCCAGCTCGAGTCCATCGATCGGGGCAAGGTCTATTCGCGCCACAACGTCATCGTCGGCAAGCCGGACCGCCCCTCGCCCTCGCTCATCTCCCACGTCAGCGAGATCAACTTCAATCCCTACTGGACGGCGCCGGAGTCCATCGTCATCAGGGACATCATCCCCGAGGCCATGAAAAGCGGCGACCCGGTACGCTTCCTGCGCAAGATGCGCATCCGCGTCTACGACGGCTACAACGGCCCGGAAATCGACCCCGCGCGCCTGCCCTGGCCCAACATCGATACCAAACGCGTCATCTTCCGGCAGGATCCGGGCGAGGGCAACGCCATGGCCTCGGTCAAGATCAACTTCCCCAACCCTTATGCCGTCTACATGCACGACACGCCCACCAAGCAGCTCTTCACAAGCGCCCAACGCTATTTCTCGTCGGGCTGCGTGCGCATCGAGCAGGTGCACGTGCTGACCGAATGGATCCTGCGCGATACCCCCGGCTGGGACAGGGAGCAAATCGATCGGGTGGTGAATTCCGGCGAGCGCGTCGACGTGAAGCCCGTCAATCCGCTCGGCGTCCTGTGGGCCTATCTCACCTCGTGGGTGACGCCGGATGGCAACGTGCACTTCCGCAAGGATATCTACCAGTTGGATGGCACCGGCTTCATCTCCGGCCAGCCCCACCCGGTGCGCGTCGCCGGCCGCTGAACATTCCGCATCCACGAGCAACTGGCGCTTGCCTTGCCGCATTCTGAAAAGCTATTCATGAAGCGGAATTAACTCCCTCGGTCATCCCGCCTTTCGATAACCTTTGCACTGGAGGGAGCGCGAGGGCGACGGCCGAGTGCCCGGAGAAGGGCGAGGGAGGGATCAACACGTCCGTGTCCTCACGGGCGGATCAATGGTGTGGGGAGCGTCATGGCGATCGATTACAAGCGTGTATTCCGCGAGGCCATCGAGAAACTGCACGAGGAAGGGCGCTATCGCTACTTCGCCCAGCTTCGTCGCAAGTGCGGCAAGTATCCGCGCTCGCTGTATTACGATGACGAAGGCAACGTGAAGGAAGTCACCGTCTGGTGCTCCAACGACTATCTTGGCATGGCCCAGCATCCGGATGTGCTCAAGGCCATGCACGAGGCTCTGGACGACGTCGGCGCCGGTGCCGGCGGCACCCGCAATATCGCGGGTACCAGCTGGTATCACGTGCAACTGGAGAAGGAACTGGCCGACCTGCACCAGAAGGAAGCGGCGCTGCTGTTCAACTCCGGCTACATGGCCAACCAGGCGACCCTTTCCACCCTCGCCAGGCTGCTGCCCGGACTCGTCACCTTTTCCGACGCCCTCAACCACGCCTCCATGATCGAGGGCATCCGCCACGGGCGCGGCGACAAGAAGATCTTCCGTCACAATGACCTGGAGCACCTGGAGCAGCTTTTGAAGGAGGCTGACCCCGAGCGACCAAAACTGATTGCCTTCGAGAGCGTCTATTCCATGGATGGCGACATCGCGCCCATCGCGGAGATCTGCGATCTGGCGGAGAAATACAACGCCATGACCTACATCGACGAGGTGCACGCGGTGGGCATGTATGGCCCGCGCGGCGGCGGCGTGTGCGAGCGCGAGGGCCTGCTGGAGCGCATCGACATCATCGAGGGCACGCTGGCCAAGGCCTTCGGCATCATGGGCGGCTATATCGCGGCCGATGCCGACATCACCGACGCCATCCGCTCCTATGCCGCCGGCTTCATCTTCACCACCTCGCTGTCGCCTGTGCTCACCGCCGGTGCGCTGGCCTCCGTGCGCCACCTGAAGGCGTCGCAGCGCGAGCGCGACCTGCAGCAGAAGCACGCCGCCATGCTGCGCGAGAAGCTGCTGGGCAGGCACCTGCCCGTCATCGTGACGCCCAGCCACATCGTGCCGGTCATGGTGGGCGATGCCAAGCGCTGCAAGCAGCTCACCGACGCGCTGATGGAGCGCTACGACATCTACGTGCAGCCTATCAACTATCCCACCGTGCCGGTGGGCACCGAGTGCATCCGCCTCACGCCGGGG
The DNA here is from genome assembly GCA_027031305.1 of Hyphomicrobiales bacterium. Lineage (GTDB taxonomy): Bacteria > Pseudomonadota > Alphaproteobacteria > Rhizobiales > Aestuariivirgaceae > Thermopetrobacter. The sequence goes on from JALVRJ010000199.1 coordinate 4,838, forward strand.
CCGTTCCACACGCCCGACTACATCGACGAGATGGTGGAAGCGCTGGACACCCTGTGGGACGAGCTGGAACTGCCGCGCAACATATCCCACCGTGAAGCAGCGGAATAGACCGCGTGAACCATTCGTGGTGGGTTGTGAAATACGCCAATTTAAGGAACGCCCGGAGGAAGCTTCCGGGCGTTTCCTTTTGCCGCGCACTTTTCGTTGAGTGGACGAATATCAGCTCCGGCGCTTGCGAAAGGTGCGAATGCCAACGAGATGACGAAATTGCCGTTGG
>JALVRJ010000200.1 GCA_027031305.1 Hyphomicrobiales bacterium
TCCTGGAGCTTCTCGCGGTCATACTCGGAGGTGGTGTTCTCGATCTGCTGCTTGATCTGCTTCACGCGGGCCTCGATGTCCTCCTTGCTTCCGGCGCCGTCGATGATGGTGGTGGTGTCCTTGTCCACCACGACACGCTTGGCGCGGCCAAGGTCCTCGAGCTTCACGTGATCCAGCTTCATGCCCAGCTCCTCGGAAACCACCTGGCCACCGGTGAGGATGGCGATGTCCTGCAGCATGGCCTTGCGGCGGTCACCGAAGCCCGGCGCCTTCACCGCGCACACCTTCAGGCCGCCGCGCAGACGGTTGACCACCAGCGTGGCCAGGGCCTCGCCCTCGACGTCCTCGGCGATGATCAACAGCGGCTTGTTGGCCTGAAGCACCTGCTCCAGCAGCGGCAGCAGCGGCTGCAACGAGCTGATCTTCTTGTCGTGAATGAGGATGTAGGGATCCTCAAGCTCGCAGATCATCTTGTCCGGGTTGGTGATGAAGTAGGGCGAGAGATAGCCACGATCGAACTGCATCCCCTCGACGACCTCCAGCTCGGTCTCCAGGCCCTTGTTCTCCTCGACCGTGATGACGCCCTCGTTGCCCACCTTCTGCATGGCCTCGGCGATGAGCTCGCCGATCTCCTTCTCGCCATTGGCCGAGATGGTGCCGACCTGGGCGATCTCCTCGGAGGTCTTGACCTCCTTGGCGTGGCTCTTCAGGTCGTCGACCACGGACTTCACCGCCTGGGTGATGCCACGGCGCAGGTCCATGGGGTTCATGCCGGCTTCCACCAGCTTCATGCCCTCGTGCGCGATGGCCTGGGTGAGCACGGTGGCGGTGGTGGTGCCGTCACCGGCGACGTCGTTGGTGCGAGAGGCCACCTCGCGCGCCAGCTGGGCGCCCATGTTCTCGAACTTGTCCTCGAGCTCGACTTCCTTGGCCACGGACACGCCGTCCTTGGTGGTGCGCGGCGCGCCGAAGGCCTTCTCGATGACGACATTGCGGCCCTTCGGGCCAAGGGTGACCTTCACCGCGTTGGCCAGAATGTCGATGCCGCGCAGCATGGCCTTGCGCGCATCGGTATCGAACACGACTTCCTTGGCGCTCATTGTTCCTTACCCCTTTCCTCTCTTTCAGATGTATGTTCCGTTGCGTCTTTTCGTCGGATTGCGTGGCTGGCGTCAGTCTTCCAGGATGCCCAGGATGTCGGACTCCTTCATGATCAGCAGCTCCTCGCCGTCGATGGTGACCTCGGAGCCCGACCATTTGCCGAACAGCACCTTGTCGCCCACCTTCACGTCCAGCGGCACCAGCTTGCCGTTCTCGTCGCGGGCGCCAGGCCCCACGGCCAGCACCTCGCCCTGCTGCGGCTTCTCCTTGGCGGTGTCGGGAATGATGATGCCGCTGGGGGTCTTGTTCTCTTCCTCGATGCGGCGGATGAGCACGCGATCATGCAAGGGACGGAATGCCATCGTTGTTTCTCCTCGACTGTTGCAATCGGTTGAACCCATTCTCTTCCGCCCTTCCTCCGGCGCGGTCGGCCCCGTGGCCAAGGCGGCGCGGAGGAATCGGCGTGCTGATTGCCGAGGCGGCGGTTCGCGCCGGCCTCGCTGTTAGCACTCTCCCGAGGCGAGTGCCAACAGGTTCGTGCGGGAAATAGTGAGAGCCGGGATTTCCGTCAAGAGGATGGAGGCGAAAAATATCGCCCGTCCGCGCGAATTGCACGGGTTTTCGGCGGTTGAGTTAATGGTGGGGGGAGCCGTTACAAAACATCCTATCGCGCGTTATCCCGGCGCAAGCCGGGATCTCAGGCCGCCGACATCGGAGAGAACGGCACGAGCCCCCGGCTTCCGCCGGGGTGACGAGAAAGAGGCCGGGGGTGACGAGGCAGGGGGCGGCGAGGCAACGAAAGCGGCAAGGAGCGGGATCATTTCCCGCCGATCTTCGCCGCCAGCTCCTCGTCGAACCACCAGATGTCGGGAAAGCCCACGGAATACTCGGGGATGCGCGCGGGCTTGCCAAAACGGTTCCAGCGGGCGGTACGCTCGTAGGTGATGTGCCACATGGGCACGACGTAGAAGTTCCACAGCAGCACGCGGTCGAGGGCGCGGGTGGCGGCGACGAGCTCCTCGCGGCTCCTGGCGTAGATGATGCGGTCGATGAGGAAGTCCACCGCCTTGTCCTTGATGCCGGCGAGGTTGCGCGAGCCGGGGCGGGCGGCGGCGGCCGAGCCCCAGTAGTTGCGCTGCTCGTTGCCGGGGCTCAGGGACTGGCCCCAGGAGGCGACGATGATGTCGAAATCGAAGTTCTGCACCCGGCGCAGGTATTGGGCCGAATCCACCGTGCGCACGGTCACCTGGATGCCCAGTTTCTTGAGGTTTTCGGCATAAGGCAGGACGACGCGCTCGAAGGCGGGCGAGACGAGCAGGAACTCCACCGTGAAGGGCTGGCCCTCGGCGTTGCGCAGCACGCCCTTCTCGTCCAGCCGCCAGCCGGCCTGCATCAGCAGGCGCATGGCCCGGCGCAGGTTGTCGCGGCGCTGGCGCGGGGTTTCGTTGACGGGGTTGGCATATTCCTTCGTCAAGGCCTCGGCCGGTATCTGCCCGGCGAGCAGTTGCAGCAGCTTGCGCTCGCGGCCCCGCGGCAGGCCCTTCGCGGCCAGCTCGGAGTTGGGAAAGAAGCTGTTGGTGCGCGTGTATTGGCCATAGAAGAGGTTGCGATTGGTCCACTCGAAATCGAAGGCGTAATTGAAGGCCTGGCGCACGCGGCGGTCGGCGAACTTCTTGCGGCGGAGGTTGAAGACGAACGCCTGCATCCCCTGACTGTTCTTCAGGTAGAATTTCTCCAGCACCACGTCGCCACGGCGGACGGCCGGGAAGTCGTAGCCCGTGGCCCAGCGCTTGGAGTTGTTTTCCTCGCGCCAGTCGTATTCGTCGGCTTTGAAGGCCTCGAAGGCCACCGTCTCGTCGCGGAAATAGATGACGTGGATCTCGTCGAAGTTGTCGTAGCCGACGTTGACCGGCAGGTCCTTCGCCCAATAGTCCTCAACGCGGCGCAAGGTAACGTATTCGCCGGGCTTGAAAGAGGCGACGCGGTAGGCGGCGGAGCCGAGGGGGGCTTCCAGCAGCGGTCTTTCCAGCGAGCGCGGCTTGCCGTTGCCGCCCGGAGCCGTCCACCAGTGGCGGGGGAGCACGGGCATCTGGCCGGTGATCTGCGGCAGCTCGCGATTGCCCTTCACCTTGAACGCGAAGCGCACCTCGCGCTCGCCGATTTGTTCCACCCTGTCGATGTCGCGGTAATAGAAGGCATAGAAGGGATGCGCCTTCCTCAGCGCCCGCATGGAGAAGATGACGTCCTCGGGAGTGATGGGCTTGCCGTCGTGAAAGCGCGCCTGCTCGCGCAGGCGGTAGGCGACGAAGGAATAATCGTCAGCGCGGGCGACGGCCTCGGCGATGAGGCCGTATTCGGAGCCGGGCTCGTCCAGCGACGGCTTGATCAGGCGGTCGTAGGTGGAACCGACGATGCTGGCGGCTTCGCCCTTGAAGGAAAAGGGGTTGAGGCTGTCGAAGGAACCGATGGCGAACAGACGCACCCGACCGCCCTTGGGCGCGTCCGGCTTCACGTAGTCGAAATGCTTGAAGTCGGGGCCATACTTGAGCTCGCCGAAAAGCGACAGGCCGTGCCGCCAGAGGAGCTGGCCGCCGGCGCCTGTCTGACCCGCCGACGATTCGGCCATGGCGGCGATGGGCCTGAGGCCGAGCATGGCGGAAATGGCGCTGAGCGATCGCAACAGGGCGCGGCGGGAAAGAGGCATGGCGTTCACGTTCCTCGGGCTTGGGTGGTCCGTCGCGGCGCAGAATAGCAGATTGCCCGGCGGCGCCAATAGCACCGTGGCGTTGGCGCGATTGATAACGGCGCCTGCGGGCGGAACGAGAAAGGAAAGGCCGGTGGCGCCAATGCCCACCGGCCCATGTCCTGTCGAGATGCGCGGAAAGTCTTATTATTTCGCCACGCTCTCCAGGTAGGCGATGACGTCGGCGATGTCCTGCGGCTTCTTGAGGCCGGCGAAGGCCATCTTGTTGCCGGGGATGAGACCTTTCGGGTTGGCCAGGTATCTGGCGAGGTTTTCCTTCGTCCAGGTGCCGATCTCGGCGGCCTTGGCCTTCATGGCATCGGAATACTTGAAGCCTTCCACCGAGGCCACCGGACGGCCGACGACACCCTTCAGATAGGGGCCGACCTTGTTCTTTTCCTTGTCGACGAAGTGGCAGGCCTTGCACTTGTTGAACACCTTCTTGCCCTTGGCCGGGTCGCCGGCGGCGGGGGCGGCGGCAGAGGCCTGTTGCGCCGGCTGCTGCTCGGCTGCGGGCTGCTCGGCTGCGGGCTGCTCGGCCTGTTCGGCGGCGGTCTGTTCGGCGGCGGCCTGCTTCGTCTCTTCCGTGGCGGCGGGCTGCGCGGCCTCCGTCTTCGCCTCGGCCTCTTCCCCGCCCTTCTTCTCTTCCTCGATTTGCGGAATGGCGATGGCCGGCTTGGCCGGCTTCTTCACGGTGAAAAACACGTTGGCGAGAGCACGCACGCCGAAAATCAGCGCCAGCGTCAGCACCAGCGAAACGGCGAAATAGCCAAGTTTGCGCATGTCCATGACCCCATCATTCTCAGGTTTCCCAGGCCCGGCGCGGCGGCCCGCCCAAGAGGCGGGAAGAACGGGCAAGGCAAAGTCGCCACGGGCGCCGGACAGACCCCGCATCTGGCTGCGTTACCTAGCGGTTTCACCGCCGGCTTGCAACATGTATAATACAGAATGCGTGATGAACCACCCATCGCCCCGTGTTTCCGCCCATCCCCCAAATCGTGAAAGCAAGGGGGCGGACGGAGGCGCGGGGCGGTTCGCGCCAGTCGGGCTTTCACGCAATCTGGCATGAGTTCCTTGCGTCATTTTGCTTCAGGCGAGGCGGACGCGTCATCTGCGATACATCGGAATGGCCAAAGCAAGCCCGGGAGGCGGAACGCGGCATGAGCGAAACATCCCTTTACAGCCTGGTCATCATTCCCGCCCGCATGGCCTCCACGCGCCTGCCGGGCAAGCCGCTGGCGGACATCGGCGGCGAGCCGATGAT
>JALVRJ010000201.1 GCA_027031305.1 Hyphomicrobiales bacterium
AGGCCGAGCATCTTCGCCACCTTGTCGAAGGCCTCGCCAAGGGCGTCGTCGATGGTGGTGCCGATACGCCGATAGGCGCCGATATCGTCCACCGAGACCAGCTGTGTGTGCCCACCGGAAACCAGCAACAGCAGGTATGGCGGGCGCACATGTGGGTCGGCGAGCATCGGCGAGAGGGCATGAGCTTCCAGATGGTTCACCGCCACCAGCGGCAGGGAATGGGCCAGCGCCACGGCCTTGGCGCTCATCAGCCCAACCATCAGCCCGCCGATGAGCCCCGGCCCGGCGGTGGCGGCCACGGCGTGCAGGTCACGCCAGCCCGCCCCCGCTTCCGCCAGCGCCCCCCGCATCAGGGCATCGAGCCGCGAGACATGGGCGCGGGCGGCGATCTCCGGCACCACGCCGCCGAAGGCGGCGTGCTCCCGCACCTGGGAGTAAACCACGTTGGACAGGATCTCGCCGCGTCCCTGCTCGTTCAGGCGCAGCACGGCCGCCGCCGTCTCATCGCACGAGGATTCGATGCCCAGCACCGTCAGCGGCGGACGCGGGAGCGTTTCGCGCATCTTCTCGAGGCGCTTTTTTCTTGCCTTGCTCATGTCGGCCCTTTTATCTCTGCCAGCGAAGGGTTTCCACGTTTTTCGCCATTATCCCGCAAGCGGCGTCGCAATGGCGGCTTTTCATCGGGGAATTGCACATGAGCACCATCCGCATCGGCACCCGTGGTTCGCAACTGGCACTGGCCCAGGCGCGCGAGACGAAGGCCAGGCTCATGGCCGCACACGGCCTCTCGGAAGATGATGTCGAGCTCGTCATCATCAAGACCACCGGCGACATGGTGCGCGACCGGCCGCTGGCCGAAATCGGCGGCAAGGGATTGTTCACCAAGGAGATCGAGGAGGCGTTACTGAACGGCCATATCGACCTGGCGGTGCATTCCATGAAGGACGTGCCGGCCGAATTGCCGGCCGGGCTGGCCATCGTCTGTCACCTGCCGCGCGAGGACGCGCGCGACGCCTTTCTCTCCATGAAAGCGGAAAACATCGAATCGCTGCCCGAGGGAGCTGTCGTGGGCACTTCGTCGGTGCGCCGCGCGGCGCAATTGCTGGCCATGCGGCCGGACGTGCAAATCGTGCCCTTTCGCGGCAACGTCGACACGCGCCTGCGCAAGCTGGCCGAGGGCGTCGCCGAGGCCACCTTCCTGGCCTGTGCCGGACTGAACCGTCTGGGGTTGTCCGACAGGATCACCCAGGCGGTGCCGGTGGAGGTCATGTTGCCGGCGGTGGCCCAGGGCGCCATCGGCATCGAGGCGCGCGAGGACGATGCGCGCACGCGCGATCTGCTGGCGCCGCTCAACGACGAGGAAACCGCCGTGCGCGTGGCCGCCGAACGCGGTTTCCTGATTCGGCTGGAGGGCTCGTGTCGCACGCCGCTGGCCGCGCACGCGGTGCTGCGCGATGGCGAGGTGTGGCTGCGCGTCGAGGCCCTTGCGCTGGACGGCAGACGGCGCTGGCGAACGCAGCGCACCGGCGCGCCCGGAGATGCTTTCGCCATGGGCGAGGACGCGGCGGAAGAGATCCTGAAGCACGCCGGCGAGGCGCTGGTGCGCTGAATCACGGTGCACTGAAGTTGCCGGTCGCGGACAAGGCCCAAGGGCATGTCCATCCTCGGCGCGGACCCGAAGTGAAAGCTCAAGGGCGGGATGGCTGGGCCATCCCGCCCTTGTCGTTGTTCATACGCGTGCCGCGTGGGGCCTCAGCCCTTGTCGGCAACCACACCACCCTTCGGCGTGCGGATCTCGTCGACCAGCGCTTGCAACTCCGGCGACGGCGGCGGCGTCATCCTGGACACGAGGACCATGACGATGAAGCCGATGGGAATGCCGAAAAGGCCGGCGGAGATGTTCTTAAGCCCGAACAGCTCCGGGTTGCCCAGGCCCAGCGGCGGCGCCGCCGTCCAAATGAGGTAGGCCAGTGTCACCCCGAAGCCAGCCAGCATTCCGGCGATGGCGCCTTGCGGGTTGGTACGCTTCCACCAGATGCCCAGCACCAGGGCGGGGAAATTGCCCGCCGCCGCCAACGAGAAGGCCCATGCCACCAGCTTGAGGATGTCCGGTGGCGCCACGGTGGCGGTGGTGGCGCCGAGGATGGCCACACCGATGAGGATGATGCGCGCGGCGATGAGCCGGCGGCCGGTCGGCGCGTTGGGGTCGAGCATCCGGTAGTAGATGTCGTGGCTGAGCGCGTTGGCCATGGCCAGCAACAGGCCGTCGGCCGTGGACATGGCCGCGGCCAGGCCACCGGCGCCGACAAGGCCGGTGATGACGAAGGGCAGGCCGGCGATTTCCGGCGTGGCGATGACGACCACGTCCTTGGCGATGGAGAAGTTCTTCCAATCGAGCACGCTCACGCCCTTGGCCGAGCAGGCCTGCTGCACCACGTCCACCGAGGCCGCCGCGACGCCGCAGATCTTCACCTTGCCATGGGCACCCCAGACGTAGACCCAGTCGGGCAGCCTGTCGAGCGCCGTGCCCAGCACGTTCTGGTAGATCTCCAGCTTGACGAAGGCGGCATACGCCGGCGCCGTGACATAGAGGATGAAGATGAAGAACAGGGCCCAGCCCACCGAGTAACGCGCCTGGCGCACCGAGGGCGTGGTGAAGAAGCGCATCAGCACGTGCGGCAACGAGGCCGTGCCCAGCATCAGGCAGAAGATCAGCGCGAAGAAGTTGAGCGGATTGTAGGTGGTGAAGGGCTGGATGTGCGGCTTCACCCCGGCCAGCACCTCCTTGGTCTGCTCCAGGTGCGTGATCTGCTCCAGCGCCTGACCATACATGATCTGCGGAATGGGCACGCCGGTGAACTTGTAGGACATGATGACCACCGGCACCAGGTAGGCGATGATGAGCACGATGTATTGCGCCACCTGCGTCCAGGTCACGGCGCGCATTCCGCCCAGCATGGAGCAGAACAGGATGCCGGCGAGACCGACGAAGACGCCGATGTTGTAAGGGATGTCGAGGAAGCGCTCGGCGATGAGGCCGGTGCCGCGGATCTGCGCCACCACGTAGACGAACGAGGCCGCCAGCAACACGATGATGCCGATGAAGCGGGCCAGGTTGCCGCCGAAACGCGCGGCGAGAAAGTCGGGCACCGTGTAGGCGCCGAACTTGCGCAGGAACGGCGCGATGAGCACGGCCACCAGCACATAGCCGCCGGTCCAGCCCACGACGAAGGCCAGGCCGTCATACCCCAGCAGGTAGAGAGTGCCGGCCATGGCCAGGAACGAGGCGCCGGACATCCAGTCCGCGGCGGTGGCCATGCCGTTGTAGACGGCCGGCACGGCGCGCCCGGCGACATAGTATTCCGACACCTGCATGGTGCGCGAAAGCACGCCGATGCCGGCATAGACCGCCAGGGTCAGGCCGACGAAAAGAAAGCCGATGATGCGCTCGGGCACGCCGAGCTGTTCCAGAATGCCCAGAAACACCACGAAGGCCAGAAAGCCACCCGTGTATATGGTGTAGATCTTGCCCAGATTGGCCAGAAACGGGCTTTTCGTTGTCGCGTTACTCATGGTTCCTGCCCCCCTCATTCATCCTCGGCCACGCCGTATTTCTCGTCGATGGCGTTCTGCCGCCGCGCATACCAGAAGATCAGCACCACGAAGACGATCAGCGATCCCTGCGCGGCCATCCAGAATCCCAGCGGAAAGCCGAAGATGACCACCTTGTTGAGCACGTTGACGAACGCGTGGATGAGAAAGGCGAACACGAACCATATGGCCAGCACCTGAAACATCAGGCGCTTGGTTTCCTGCCAGTAAGCGTTCATGAATGGTCCTCCCCTCGATTCGCCGGCGGCACCCCCCGCCACCGGCCCATTAAGAAACGCGGTCGACGAGCGCCGCCGCGTCGGCGAAGCTTATCGCGTGCCTATTTTTTCGACAAGCTCTCTATGGGCGATCATGGTGACAAGCGGCCATTTAATAGTGGTAATTTACCGTCCACAGGTTGCCGCGACCCCAATGCCTTCCTCTTGTGGTGGCATCTTGCGTTCGTATGCCTCATGCGGTTTCGCTCTTCACATGAGCGTGAGGGCGCTGCATGGCGGCATGTTTCGATGTATTCTGCCGACAGTCCCAATATCGTGGAATGTCCCCGGCGGTGTTTCGGGGCGAGGTCACACATCATATCGCGGAGCCACGATGAATACGCAAAGAACTCTTCTGATCGTCGATGACGACCCCCTGTTGCGCGAAATGCTGGTGGAACAGTTCGCCCTGCACGAGGAGTTCCGCACGCGGGAGGCGGAAACGGCGGCGGCGGCCATCGCCCTTCTGAAGGAACAGATCTTCGACCTGGTGCTGCTGGACATCGGCCTGCCGGACATGGACGGGCGCGAGGCCTGTCGCATCATGCGCCGCAATGGCTATGCCGGGCCGGTGATCATGCTCACCGCCAACGACACGGAGGCCGACACTATCCTGGGGCTGGATGCCGGCGCGAATGACTACGTGACCAAGCCCTTCCGCTTTGGCGTGTTGCTGGCGCGCATCCGGGCGCACTTGCGCCAATACGACCAGAGCGAGAACGTGACCTTGCGCATAGGCCCCTATACCTTCAAGCCGGCGGCGAAGGTGCTGCTGGACGAGGACGGCCGGAAGATCCACCTCACGGAAAAAGAAGTGGCCATCCTGAAGTATCTCCATCGCGCCGGTGGCAAGCCGGTTGGGCGCGACGTGTTGCTGACGGAGGTCTGGGGCTACAATTCCGGAGTGACCACCCACACGGTGGAAACGCACATCTACCGGTTGCGGCGCAAGATCGAGGCCGACCCGGCCAACGCCCGGCTGCTATTGACCGATCAGGGGGGCTACGCCTTGGCCCGTTCGTGATTGCGCGCGCCCGCGGTGGCACGCCTTGCCGTAGGCGCGGCGACAAGACAACGACACGGCTGGCCCATGCGCGGCGAAAGCCAGCCGTCCTGATGCCTCATGCCAGATTGCGTAGTCGCCCGTGAACTATGGCTTTTGCATCTGATTGGCGGCTGAGGGAGGCGGAGCGAAGACCAGCTGCAACAGGGCCAAAAGGATCGCGATGATCCAGTT
>JALVRJ010000202.1 GCA_027031305.1 Hyphomicrobiales bacterium
GCTCGACGAAGGCCGACCGCACTGCCTTGACGTCCAGCGGCTGGTCCTGATCGGGCCCGAACACGTGCGGGAAATGCTCCGGCTGGATGCGCCCCAGCAATACGTTGGCGTCGGTCACCGCCAACGGCCCGCCGCGCCGATAGGATTTCGGCCCCGGGTTGGCGCCCGCCGACTGCGGCCCCACCTGAAAGCGCCCCTGCTCGTATTTCAACACCGAGCCACCGCCGGCGGCCACGGTATGGATTTGCAGCATCGGCGCCCGCAGCCGGGTGCCCGCCACCTCCGTCTCATAGCTGCGCTCGTATTCGCCGTCGAAGTGCGCCACGTCGGTGCTGGTGCCGCCCATGTCGAAGCCGATGACCTTCTCGAACCCGGCCAGCCTGGCGGTGGCCACCATGCCCACCACGCCGCCGGCGGGCCCGGAGAGAATGGCGTCCTTGCCGGCGAAGTGATCGGCCGAGGTCAACCCGCCGGAGGACATCATGAAGAACAGGCGGGGAGATGCATGTTCGTCATTCCGGCGAAAGCCGGAATCTCGTGCGGCCTGGCCTCCCGAGGCTCCGGCTTGCGCCGGAGTGACGGAGGAGGCCGCCCCCAGCGCCGCCGCCACGCGGTTGACGTAGGCGCGCAGCACCGGCGTCAGGTAGGCGTCCACCACCGTGGTGTCGCCGCGCGGCACCAGCTTCATCAGTGGCGACACCTCGTGCGAGGCCGAAACATGGGCGAATCCCATCTCTCGCGCCAGATCCGCCACCAGCCGCTCGTGCAGCGGCCAGCGGTCGGCGTGCATGAAGACCACCGCCAGCGACCGGAAGCCCTCGTCCAGCAACTCCTGCAACCGCGCCCGCACCTCGTCCTCGCGCGGCGCCTTCAGCTGCTGGCCATTGAAGCTCACGCGCTCGCCCACCTCCACCACTTTCTCGTAAAGCGGCGGAATGTGGCGTGGCGCCAGCGCGAACAGGTCGGGCCGGTTCTGGTAGCCGATGAACAGGGCATCGGCGAACCCCTCGGTGATGACAAGCGCCACCCGCTCGCCGGTACGTTCCAGCAGTGCGTTGGTGGCCACCGTGGTGCCCATTTTCACTTCCGCGATGCGTTCGAACGGAATGGGCGCGTCGGACGCCACCCCCAGGAATCGGCGAATGCCCTCCAGCGCCGCGTCCTCGTAGGCTTCCGGGTTCTCAGACAGAAGCTTGCGGGTGTGCAGCGCCCCGTCCGGGTCCAGCGCCACCACGTCGGTGAAGGTGCCGCCACGGTCGATCCAGAACCGCCAGCCCGGTCGTTCGGCGTTCGCGTTCATGTCACTTCCTCCAATGGACCAAGAGGGTGAACGGAGTGGGGGGCGAGTCAGGAAAAAACGTGTCGAGGAAAGAAAGCCCCCTTGCCGGGCGGCAAGGCGCGAAAGGGAGCGAGGTCACTCGTAGCCGAATAGCGCCACGAAGCCCGTCGGTCAATTTTTTGCGCGATCTTCCTATTCTTCCACGAAGTCGGCGCACCTTGGCGCCGGCGCGTCTCCCCATGGCATGATGGGAACGGTGGAAATGGAGTTCTTCGGGCTGCCCTCGATGAGCTTTAGT
>JALVRJ010000203.1 GCA_027031305.1 Hyphomicrobiales bacterium
GTTCTACATACTCGCATCGAAGGAGGCGGTGCGCATTCCGCCGGCCACGCGGCGGAAATGGTGCCCTTCGATCCCTTCGTTGGCGAATTCCGGGTGCATTACGCGGGTTTCTTCGATCCGGGGTTCGGTCACGCCAGTGGAGGCGGCGAGGGGGCGCGGGCGGTGCTGGAGGTGCGCGCCCACGAGGTGCCCTTCACGCTGGAGGACGGCCAGATCGTCGGGCGGCTGCTTTACGAGCCCCTGTGCGAACCACCGGAACAGGTCTACGGGCGGGAGATCGGGGCCCATTACCAGCGGCAGGGGCTGAAGCTGTCGAAGCATTTCCGACTGCCGTGAACGGGCGGCACGTGGCGACAGATTGCCTCTTACGTAAATGGAAATATCATGCGTGAAATCTGCCTGGATACGGAAACCACCGGCCTGAAGCCGGAGGAAGGCCACCGGATCATCGAGATCGGGGCGGTGGAGCTGATCGACAAGGCGCCGACGGGGCGGGAGTTTCACGTTTACGTCAACCCGCAACGCGACGTGCCACAAGAAGCGGTGAACGTGCATGGGCTGACGGCGGAATTCCTGGCCGACAAGCCGCCATTCGCCGAGGTGGCGGGGGATTTCCTGGAATTCATCGGCGACGCCACGCTGGTGATCCACAACGCCGAATTCGACCGCCGCTTCCTGAACCACGAGCTTGGGCTGCTGGACCTGCCGCAGATTCCGCGCGAGCGCTGCGTGGACACGCTGGCCATCGCGCGGGCGAAATTTCCCGGCGCTCCGGCCTCGCTGGATGCCTTGTGCCGGCGTTTCGGCGTCGACAACTCGCACCGCGACCTGCACGGGGCCCTGCTGGACGCGCGCATCCTGGCGGAAGTCTACCTGGAACTGGCGGGAGGGCGGCAACGCACGCTGACGCTGTCGGAAGAAGCCGCCGGCGCCTCGGTGGTGGCGGAGAGGGGCACGACGTCCGCACCCTTGCGCCAAGCACCAAGGCCATCGCCCCTGCCACCTCGCCTCGGCAGGGAAGAGCTGCGCCGCCATGCCGCGTTCATCGACGACATGGCGGACACGCCGTTGTGGCGAAAATGGCTGAAATGATGGAAGTTTCTCCCGTCTCCTCGGCGCGACAAGGCCCGCTCGACGTTCACTCGAGCCCTTCGGCCCTGCCCTGGTAATATTGCAGGACGAATATGCGACAGGCTGAAGCGAGCGAACGTCCGCCGCGCTGCTTGTCCACGTCCGTCAAAAGAGAGGAAAGGGATTGTTTCCGATGCCGCGCGATGTCTCGCAAGGCCTGCCAGAACTCGTCTTCCAGCGATACGCTGGTGGCGTGCCCGGCGATGCGTATGGAACGCTTTATGGGTCTTACCGACCGTTCCGTTGACTTGTTGTTGGTGTTTTCTTCATTGCCCCCGGCCCCACGACTCGCTTGGGTCATTACACACTCCCTGCTGGAGATTAACTGGGACCGATCATCTTCTCCGGCCTGACCAGCCGGTCGAACTCCTCTTCCGTCACATAGCCCAGGCGCAACGCCTCCTCTTTCAACGTGGTGCCATTCCTGAATGCCGCCTTGGCAATTTCGGCTGCCTTGTCATAGCCGATTTTCGGCGCCAATGCCGTGACCAGCATCAAGGAACGCTCGACGAATTCCGCGATGCGCTCCCTGTTGGGCTCAATACCTTCGAGACAGCGCAAGGTAAAGCTCCGGCTGGCGTCCGCCAACAACTGAATCGATTGCAACACGTTGTAGAGAATCACCGGTTTGAAGGCGTTCAACTCGAAGTGGCCCTGAGAGCCGGCGAAGCTCACCGTGGCGTGATTTCCCATGACCTGGGCGCACACCATGGTGAGGGCCTCGGCCTGGGTGGGGTTGACCTTGCCCGGCATGATGGAAGAGCCTGGCTCGTTGGCCGGCAGCTTCAGCTCATAGATGCCGCAACGCGGACCGGAGCCGAGAAAACGGATGTCGTTGGCGATCTTGAACAGGCTGGCGGCGATGGTGGAGAGAACGCCCGAGGTGGCGACCATGGCGTCGTGCGCGGCAATGGCCTCGAACTTGTTGCGGGCGCTGCGGAACGGCAGTTCGGTCAGCTCCGCCACATGGCGGGCGACCACGATGTCGAACCCCTTCCTTGTGTTCAGCCCGGTGCCGACGGCGGTGCCGCCCTGGGCCAGGGCATATAACTGATCGAGCACCGTCTCGAGGCGTTTGATCCCGAGTTCGACCTGGCAGCAGTAACCGGAAAATTCCTGGCCGAGGGTGAGCGGCACTGCGTCCATGGTGTGGGTGCGGCCGATCTTGATGATATCGGCCCAGGCATGTTGCTGGCGGTTGAGGACGGCGTGCATGTTCTCCAGCGCCGGGATCAGCCGATGGCGGATTTCCTCGACGGCGGCGATGTGCATGGCGGAAGGAATGGTGTCATTGGACGACTGCGAACGGTTGACGTGATCGTTCGGGTGAACGGGGTCGCGCGAGCCTATCCTGCCGCCGAGGATTTCGATGGCGCGGTTTGCAATGACCTCGTTGGCGTTCATGTTGGTCTGGGTGCCGGAGCCGGTTTGCCAGACCACCAGTGGGAAATGATCGTCGAGCGCGCCCTCCATGACCTCGGTGGCGGCCTGAACGATGGCGTTGCCGATTTCCGGCTCGAGGTTGCCCAGCTCCATGTTCGCCTTGGCGGCGGCGCACTTGATGATGCCGAGGGCGCGAATCATGGCGCGGGGCATCTTCTCGGTGCCGATGTTGAAATTCTGCAAGGCGCGTTGCGTCTGCGCGCCCCAGTATTTGTCGGCCGGGATCTGGATTTCACCGAAACTATCACTCTCGAAACGGTATTCGGACATTTTTCAAATCTCCGCAAAAATCAATGGATTGCTTTATCTTCAGGAAGAGCTTCAGAGAGCACGGCAACAGATGGGACCGCACAATGGCTCGCTGGAGGCGAAAAGCGGGAAAGAAGTGAGCCTTTTCGTTTCTTGCCCATCGGTGCCACCGTTGCTTCCACCACCAGCTCAGGCCGAGTTTCGATGGCTCTCCCCCCCCCCCCGGTGACGAAACCTTTTTATCAGTTTCCCTTAATCGTAGCAACATTATTCAAGAGGTATCTTTTTACATAAAATATTGTCTTATCTCTATTTTTACATATTTTCCCACCTCCCGCCGAAAGGACCTGGCGGCACGTCGTCCCGTGCCGAGAGCCGTGGCGCCGTGTCACTCCGCCAACAAGACGCGGCGGCAGGCCTTGGGCAGGTCAGCCAGGGTGATCTGCCGCCTTGGCCGGGGCTTGCGCGGACGTGGCCGCGGGATCGGAATGCCATGATAGAAGCGCCGGGGCTTGCGCGCCTTCCCGCCTCCCCAGGGCTTGTCGGAATACCAGTAGGCGAGATTGCGGCCACAGCCGGTACCATCGGGTTCGCGCGGATCGCCCTGGTCCTTGCACAGCTTTGCCCCCTTCGGACAGCGCAGGCGAACATGGAAGTGATAGTTGTGCCCGTAATAGGGCCGGATCCGGGCCAGCCAGCGGCGGTCTTTCTCGCCAGAGCGGCGTGACCAGTCGCAGAGGAATTTCTTGATGGGCGGGTGCACGAAAATGCGCTGGACCTCGGGATATTTCGCGGCCATGCGCAGCAGCCTGGCGTGGCGCACGGTGAAACGCCGCGGGTTGATCCGTTTCCTGTCCAGCGTCATGAGCACGGCGGACATGGTGTTGCGCTCGCGCATGGACAGCGTGCGGGCCGGCATTTCCATCAGCCAGATGTCGGCGTCCAGGCCGATCTGGTGTGAGGCGTGTCCGGTGAGCATGGGGCCGCCGCGCGGTTGGGAGAGATCGCCGATCATGAGGCCATTCCAGCCGATCTCGCGCTTCGCGCGCTGCGCGAAGTCCTTCAGAAAACGGATGAGCACCGGCTGACCCCAGTAGCGGTTGCGCTTCGGCCGCATGACCTGCCAGGCATCGCCGGTGAGCGCGATGGAGACGTTGCCGGCCGCGCAGCCACGGGAATAAAATCCGATGGGCTGCGGCGGCAGGTTGGCTGGTGTCTTGCGCTGGGCGAACAGCCTTTTCGCCGGCATTCCGGCAAGGGCGCGGGAAAACACCGCGGCCCTGGCCTCGTCGGCGCGCGCACCGGCGGCTTCAGCGGGCGGCGGGACCGCCAGCGACAGGAACAGGAGCACGGCAAACGCCAGCGCGCCCGCCAGAAATGACTGGCGCGGGGACCGTCGCGGCACCTCGCGGGCAGAGGCCGCTGCTTCCCTCGCTCCCGGAGCGGCAGGGAAGCCCACGGGAGAAAAGCGGCGCTCAGGTCTTCTTGCGAAAGGCATCGAGCGAGACAACCTTTTCCTTCGTTTCGTCCCTGGCCGCCGGCGCCTTTTCCGTTTCGCCGGCATCGGACGTGGCTTGTGCCTCGTCCACCGCATCCCCGCCCGGCGGCTCCACCGCCGTCGCCGATGGCGCGGGCTGACGCCCGGAAAGGGCGAGCATTTCGTCTTCCTCCGGCGTCATCTTGCGGAATTGCAGGGCGAACTGCACGTGCTGGTCGTAAAAGCCGGTGATGGCATCGAAGGGGATGCTGAGCTTTTCGGGCACGCCACCGAAGGACAGCCCCACCTCGAACCGGTCCGGCAGCACTTTCAGATCCCAGAACTGGTGTTGCAGGACGATGGTCATCTCCTCGGGATATTTCTCGCGCAGACGGTCGGAAATGCGCACGCCCTCGTGGCGGGTGTCAAAGGCGATGTAGAAATGATGCTTGCCGGGCAGACCAGTGCGGGCGACGCGCGCCAACGCATATTGCACCACCTGCCTGAGGGCGTGTTCCACCAACAGGTCGTAACGCATCAGGTCCTCGACGGGCTGACCACCGTCAAACCCGTCGCTGCCGGAACCGTTGCCGTTGCCGGCGCTTCCGATCATGGCTCGTCTCCCGTTTCATCATAATTGGTCCGGGCACCAACATGAAAGGCGGGCCCATTAGATGACTCGACGCGAATTTATTGGATGCCCGGTTGCGCGTCCAGCACGAACCGCACGCGGCACGTGGCAACCTCTATGCACCAATAATCGCAATGGATAAAATTAGAATTTCCTAATATTAGGA
>JALVRJ010000204.1 GCA_027031305.1 Hyphomicrobiales bacterium
GGCAGGAGCGCTTCCGGCGCCCGTCCGCCCGCGCCGGCCATCACCGGTTCCGCTCCCGCCGCGCAGGGTCGTTCCCGCAGTGGTGCCGGCGGCCCCATTCCGCTGCCTGGTGCCATCACCGGCGCGGTGGGGGCCCCCGCCAATGGCGCCAACGCCATTTCCGGCGCCGGCCTGGCACCGGGTCGTGTCGCCGTGGCGCCACTGCCGCCGCCGGGCAACGCGGACGCGCGCGCCACGTCCACACCCAGCGCGCCGGCTCCCCGGCCCGTGGCCATTCCACCGGCGCTGGCCAACCTTTCCTCCCGCGCCCTGCTCGAGAAGGCGCGGCAGAATTTCCTCGCCCGGCGCTATGAGGGGGCGGAGCAGGCCTACCGCGCCTGGCTGGCACGCTTCAGCGGCGATGCGAAGACGCCGGATGTCTCCTATGAACTGGGCGAAACGCTCTACATCCAGGGGCGCTTTCGCGACGCCGGCAAGCTGTTCGTGCAAGCCTATCGCAATGCCGGCGACGATGCGCGGCTGGCCTCGCGCGCGCTGTTGCGCCTCGGCCAGAGCCTGAAACGCATGGGCCGCAAGAAGGAGGCCTGCAAGGCCTGGGCCACCCTGCGGGCGCGCTTTCCCGACACTCGCGCCGCCCGCCTGCAAGCCCCGCGCGAGATGAAACGCGCCAGGTGCAAGAGCTGACCTCCACCTCCGGGGTGGCCCTTTCCGGCCAGCGGCCCGTCGCCACCGATGCCTTGCCCGCATCCTCTGCGAGAGGGGGCGATGCCGGTGAAGGCCAAGAATGATCGTTCGATTTCGTATCTGGTTCTACCGTGATCACGACGCCGCCAGCAGATGACGCCCTCATCTCGCCCGAGGAGGCGGATGCGTTGCTCGCTCCCCTCCGGCAATGGCCGGTGCTGGCCCTGGCCGTCTCCGGCGGCGGCGATTCGCTGGCCCTGATGCACCTGGCGGTGGACTGGGCGAAACGCGTGGCCAGCGAGGGCGCCGCCGCGCCGCGCCTGCATGTGCTGACGGTGGATCATGGCCTGCAAGCGCATTCGACACGGGTGGCCCAAGACGTTTGCCGTCGCGCGGCGCGACTGGGCCTGCCCTGCGCCGTGCTGCGCTGGCGGGGGGAAAAGCCCGCAAGCGGCATCGAGGAAGCCGCGCGCGGCGCGCGTTATGATCTCATGGCCCGCTGGTGCGCCCGCCACCGGGCGGCTCTGGTGACCGCGCATACGCTGGAGGATCAGTTCGAAACCTTCCTCATGCGCCTGGCGCGTGGCTCCGGCCTCGATGGCCTGTGCGCCATGGCCGAGCAAACGCGGCTGCCCGCTTCCGACGCATTCGTTCCCCTGCTGCGGCCCCTGCTGACCGTATCCCGCACGCGGCTTCGCGCCACGCTGCGGGGGCTGGGCGAGCAGTGGCACGAGGACCCGGCCAACCGCGATGCGCGGTTCGAGCGCGTACGCTGGCGCCGTCTGCTGCCGCTGCTGCGCGAAGCCGGCATCACGCCGCGGGCCATCGCCGCCGCCACGCGCCGCCTGCACAGGGCGCGCGCCGCGCTGGAGCGGCAAGTGGAAGCCTTCCTGCGCGCCCACGTTGCCGTGCATCCGACTGGCCATGTTCTCGTCGAGCGGAGCGCCTTCGAGGATCTGCCGGAAGAGATGCGGCTGCGGGCGCTGGCCGAGCTGATGGGCCGACTGGGCGGCACTGGCGGCCGGTTGCGCGACATGGCGGGGCTGGAACGCCTGCTCGCGTGGCTGCAAACGGAAAGCGGTCGGGCGCGGGTGCTGGCCGGCGCGCACCTGGCGCGGCGCAAACGCGCCCTGGTGATCGGCCGCGAGCCGGGCCGTCCGGGGCCGGAAGCGCTCCTGCCTCCGGGCGAGTCGACGACCATCACCTGGGACAACCGCTATCGGATCGAGGTGGCGAACCTGCACGTGCCCCTGCGGGTAATGATGCTGGCGCGGGCGCTGAAACATGCCCCGGAAAACGAGAAGGACTTGCCCACGCGCCCGGCGCACGTTCCCGCCTTCGCCTGGCGCGCGCAGCCGGCATTGGTCCGTGGCGCGGAAACCACCGGGGAAAGAACACCCTCGCCCGTCTTCATCGCCGCCCTGCCCGCCATCGGCTGGCATTCGCCCGACGCGCCCTTCGACATGGCCAGGGCGAAATTCCTCTTTCCCGGGGGTTCATGAAAAACCCGACCACCGCGTGGGTGGCCGGGTCGTGTCTCGTTGGCGCCTGTCCCTCGCCCCTCAGTCTTCGCTCATGATGCCGAGGATGTTGAGGATGTGGATGAACAGCGTGATGAAGCTGCCATAGAGCATGAAGGCGCCAAAGATGGCCTTCGAGCGCGCCGCCGCCGGCAGGTCGCCCTCGTAATACATCTCCTTGATCTGCTGCGTCTCCCAGGCCGTGATGCCGGAGAACAACAGCACCGTGATGATGGAGGTGATCAGGCTCATCATGGTGGACTGGAAGAAGATGGCGTTGACCACGATGGCGATGAGCACGCCGATGGAGGCCATCATGAAGAAGCCGGCGAAGCCGGAGAGATCCTTCTTCGTCACGTAACCCGCCAGCGAAGTGGCGGCGAAGGTGATGGCGGTGATCAGCAGGGCACGCACCACGATGGTCGGGTTGGCGCCCATGTAGAAGGCGATCATGGGCGAGATGAGCACGCCCCACAGCGTCGCGTAGGCGCCATAGGCCAGCCAGGCGGTGGCGGCGTTGCCCGAGAAGATGAGCCGGGGCGCGAACCAGCCCAGCGCCAGCAGGGCGATGAACACCACCCACTTCATCGGGCCGATGGCTATCGTTGCCATCAGCGCCGGATTGGCCGCCATGAACAGCGCCACGATGGCCGTCCAGGCGACGCCCAGCGCCATGTAGTTGTAGACCCGCAGCATGTAGCCGCGCAGGCCCTCATCCACCGCCGCGCCAGCGCGCACGCGCTCGCGGGCGACGGGGTTCACGTCATAGTCGCGCATCGTTCCTCCTCTACCGTTTCCGGTTCTCGAGACAACATCACTCACGGCCATGTTGGACATGGCCTTGCAACCTCGATGATCCCGAGGTTTTTCGGTTTCATGGAATTATGGGCACGAACGCCGCCCCGCGCAAGCGCATGGACACTTTGTCATGTCCACGGTCCGAAATGCCGTTAACGACAGATCAACGATATTCGCCAATCCGCCGTTAAATCCCGCCTTGCTAATCTGCTCTCACGACCAGTCGAGAGGGGGGAGCAAGACATGCATTCGCGCAGAACCGTCCTGGGTGCCTTGTTGGCCGTCGTCGCCGGCCCGGCGCTGGCCAGGAACAGCATTCATTTCCCACAACTTTCCGCCGGCCGTGGCCATGGCCGCTATCGCGGGCGGCGCGTGGTGCCCTGGCGCGGACCGGAAGGCCCCGGCACCATCGTCATCGTCACCCGCGAGCGCGCACTGTATCACGTCCTGCCTGGCGGCAAGGCGGTGCGATACGGCGTCGGCGTTGGCCGTGCCGGCTTTCAGTGGTCGGGCGAGGCGCGGGTGGGACGCAAGGCCATGTGGCCGGACTGGCGCCCGCCAAAGGAGATGATCCGCCGCGAACTGGTGCAATACGGTCGTCGCCTGCCCGATATGATGAAGGGCGGCATCAACAACCCGCTTGGCGCCCGCGCCCTGTATCTCTACAAGGACGGCCGCGACACCCAGTATCGCATTCACGGCACCAACGCGCCGCACACCATCGGCCAGGCCGTTTCCTCCGGTTGCATCCGCATGTTGAACGAGGAAGTCATCGAATTGTTCGACCGCGTGCCGGTGGGCACGAAGGTCATCGTCCGCTGAGCTTCATGCATCGCGCAGGCAGTCACCTCGCTCCTTGCGCGCGACGGGCATTGACCCGCGCGCGATCTGCGGGCAAAACCGTTGGCATCTTCTCCGGTCATGGCTCCATTTTTCCGCATGGCGGAATGACGATGCGCTGGGAGCACTGGCCACGGGCGGACGGACGAATGCCGGCGCCATTGACGAGGGCAACGCTGCAAGGGGGCGAGAAGGGCAGGCATGAGCGACAAGGACAAGAAACCGGGCAAGAGCGGCGCCGCCAGGCCGCCGGTCATCAACGTCCAGGCCAGGGAAGTGAAGGCGTCCGATAAGGACAGGGCGGCGCCAAAGACCAGCGATGCCGCGAAGATGAAGGAATCGTCGGCCGGCAAGGCCAAACAGGCAGAGAAGCCTGGTTCTGCGGACAAGCCCGGCCAGGGGAAATCGCAGAATGCACCAGCTGGCGCGCCGGCCGGGAAAGCGGCGAAGGATGGCAAGGACAAGGGCGCCGCGGCCAGGAACAATGCCGAGAAACCGGCTGGCAAGCCGAACCCGACTCCGGCCGAACACCCGGAAAGAAAGAAGTCCCGCACCGGCCTGAAGGTGCTTGCGGGTGTGCTGCTGTTGGGCGCGGCCGCCGGTGGCGGCGCTTGGCTCTATCACCAGTATGGGCCGGAAAAAAGGCTCGCCGCCATGGAACAACGCCTGGCGGCGGCGGAGGGCAAGCTGGCCGCGGCCGGGCAGGCGCGGGACATCGCGGCACAGGTGGCGGCTCTGAAGAAAAGGGTTTCCGGGCTGGAAACGGCGCAGCGAGAGCTGATCGCCAGGATGGAGAAGCTGAACGCCTCCGGCGCGAACGCGCTGGCCAGCCGGGTGCAGACCCTGGAGGAACGTGTTGGCGCACTCGCGAGCCTGCCGGAACAATTGCGGGCCAACGCTGAACGCCTGGCGGCGCTCGAAAAGACGGTGGAAGGCCTGCGCGGTCAGATGAACGCGCTCAAGGAAGGGCTCGAGCAGCTTGCCGGCACCCCGACGAGGACAGGCGGCACGACGACGGTCGAAGGGGGGTCCGGCGCGGGGGCGCAAGGCGCCAGTGCCATGGCGGCGGTGGTGGCGCTCAAGCTGGCGCTGAAGGACACGCAGCAGAAACTGGCGGCGCTGAACCAACAGGTTGCGAGCCTGCGCCAGGGTGCCGACCCGGCCCGCTTCGAGATGCTGGAGGCGCGGCTGAAGAAGCTGGAGGAAGGACTCATTCGCGTGCGCACGGAGCTGCACGAGGCCATCGCCAAGAC
>JALVRJ010000205.1 GCA_027031305.1 Hyphomicrobiales bacterium
GGCCGGGCTGTCCACTTCCCTGCTGCGCCGCATCGAGAAGTTTTGTGAGCACCTGGACGAGTTCATCACCGAGCCATCGCACCCCGCCCTGCTGCACGGCGACATCTGGGGGGGCAACGTCATCGCCGCTGGCGGCAAGGTGGCGGCATTCATCGACCCGGCCATCTATTACGGCCATTACGAATATGATCTGGCCTTCATGACCATGTTCGGCACGGCGGGGCGGACCTTCTTCTCGGCCTACGAGGCCCTGATGCCGGACTTCGACCTGGCGGGCTTCATGGACGTGCGGCGCGCTGTCTACCTCATCTACCCGCACCTGACGCACCTGCTTATTTGCGGCCTGTCCTATGCTTCGGGTATAGAAAGCCGTCTTTCCCGCTTCGGCTTCTGAAGCCGGCCCCGGTTTTGGTGTGTTCATCCGGAGTTCGTTCATGCGCCAGCGCACGCGAAAGTTCATCGGCATCATCATCACCCCCCTGTTCCTGTTCATCTACGTGCTGGTGATGATGGGCTTCGGCGCGGCGCTGGCCGGACATGGCGTGGGTTTCTGGGGCAAGCTGGCCTATCACGCCTTCGCCGGTGTCGCCTGGCTGCCGGTGGTGATGGTCATCATCAAGTGGATGAGCCGCCCGGACGAGCCGGAAAGCGAAGGCTGAACGCCCTGGCCTTTCTTCCAGCGCCTCCTGCGCGCCCGCAAAGCCTCGCACATGCCCCCACAGCTGCCGGCACGACATTGTTGTTGACTCCTCCTTTTAAATTGGAATAATTCTATTTTGCAGGACGGGATTTTTCCCGCTCCCGGAAACGGCACGGCAACGGAGGAGAAGATTCATGACGGCGCATGGCAAATGCCCCTTTCCGCACGAGGCGCTCAAGCCCGCCACGCTGGGCGGCAGCATGGTGCGGCAATGGTGGCCAAACCAGCTGAACCTGAAGATATTGCAGCAGAACACCCCCGCCCTCAGCCCGGTGGAGCCGGACTTCGATTACGCGGAAGCGTTCTCGAGGCTGGACATGGAGGCGGTAAAGCATGACCTGCGCAAATTGATGCATGATTCGAAGGACTGGTGGCCGGCGGACTTCGGCCACTATGGCCCCCTGTTCATCCGCATGGCCTGGCACAGCGCCGGCACCTACCGGATGCAGGACGGGCGTGGTGGCGGCAACACGGGCAACCAGCGCTTCGCGCCGGTGAACAGCTGGCCCGACAACGTGAACCTGGACAAGGCCCGCCGGCTGCTGTGGCCCGTCAAGAAGAAGTATGGCGACGCCATCTCCTGGGCCGATCTCATCATCCTCGCGGGCAACGTGGCGCTGGAGGACATGGGCTTCAAGACGCTTGGCTTCGGCGGTGGCCGCGTGGACATCTGGGAGCCGGAGGAAGACACCTGGTGGGGCCCTGAGAACGAATGGCTAGGTGATGAACGCCATATGCCGGATGGCGAGGTTGAAAACCCGCTGGCGGCGGTGCAGATGGGCCTCATCTACGTGAACCCGGAAGGGCCCGGCGGCGAGCCGAACATCCTCGCCGCGGCTGCGGACATCCGCGAAATCTTCGCCCGCATGGGCATGAACGACGAGGAAACCGTGGCGCTTATCGCCGGTGGCCACGCCTTCGGCAAGTGCCATGGCGCGGCGGAGGCCAGCCACCTCGGTCCGGAGCCGGAGGCCGCGCCCTTGGCAGATATGGGCCTGGGCTGGAAGAACGATTTCGGCACCGGCAAGGGGCCGGACACCATCACCAGCGGCATCGAGGGCGCGTGGACGCCCACGCCGACGCATTGGGATCTGTCGTTCCTGGAACTCCTGTTCAAGTATGACTGGAACCTGACGAAAAGCCCGGCGGGCGCCTGGCAGTGGGAGCCGGTGAATCCGGACGAGGAGGATCTGGCACCAAACGCGCATGACGCCTCGAGGAAGGTGAAAACCATCATGCTCACCACCGATCTGGCGTTGCGCTACGATCCGGCATACGCTGAAGTCTCGCGCCGTTTCCTGAAAAATCCGGAGGAATTCGAAACGGCCTTCGCGCGGGCATGGTTCAAGCTCGTCCACCGCGACATGGGGCCGAAGGCGCGCTATCTTGGCCCGGACGTGCCCAAGGAGGACTTCGTCTGGCAGGATCCGCTGCCCGCACGCGACTTCGACCTCATCGACGAGGACGACGTGGCGGCGCTGAAAAAGGATGTTCTCGGCACGGACCTGTCCGTCTCCGACCTCGTGTTCGTGGCCTGGGCGGCGGCCTTCACCTATCGCGACTCGGACAAGCGCGGCGGGGCCAATGGCGCGCGCATTCGGCTGAAGCCGCAACGGGACTGGCCGGTGAACGAACCGCAACGGCTGGAACAGGTGCTGGCCGCGCTGGAGGAAGTGCGGGAGCGCTTCAACGCCGCGCGAACCGGAAGAAAGCGCGTGTCAATGGCCGATGTTATCGTGCTGGGCGGCACGGCGGCGGTGGAGAAAGCGGCGCGGGAGGCCGGGTTCGAGGTGGAGGTTCCCTTCACGCCCGGCCGCGTGGACGCCATGCCGGAGCAGACGGACGTGGAAGGCTTCGACTACCTGCGGCCGGTGGCGGACGCCTGGCGCAACTGGGTGGACGAGCGCTGCCATCTTCCGGCGGAGCGGCTGATGCTGGACAAGGCCAGCCTGCTGACGCTGACTGTGCCGGAACTGACGGTGCTCGTTGGCGGGATGCGGGTGCTGGGCGCCAACCATTCCTCCGTGCCGCACGGCGTGTTCACCGACAGCGTTGGCCAGCTGAGCAACGACTTCTTCGTCAACCTGTGCTCCATGGACGTCGAATGGCGACCGGTGGACGCGGAGGAGAGGCTGTTCGAGGCCGTGGATCGCGCATCAGGCGCGGTGAAGTGGACGGGCACGCGGGTGGACCTGGTGTTCGGCGCCAATTCGCAACTGCGCGCGCAGAGCGAATATTATGCGCAGGACGACAAGCGCGAGCGCTTCGTGCGCGACTTCATCCGTGCCTGGACGAAGGTGATGGAGCTGGACCGCTTCGACGTGCACTGGCGCTGAGGTTGGTGCGACGGAAAAGAGCATTCACCCGCCCCGGATACCACCTCGTGGCATGAGGAAACGACACGAAAAGCGCGGGCCGCCCGGGCGAGATGACGGGGCGGCTCGTGGGTTGCATGCATTGCGAAGCTCGTGAACCCAAGTCCTTTGGCCTTTCCGTCGGCACCGCGCGGCATGGGGCGCATCCATGCCGATTCATGGGGCGACGGCCTTTGTGCCGCCCTGAGCAACAGGCATTGCCTGACGGCGCCCGGCACGCTCAGAACGGCACGTCGTCGTCGAGCTCGCGGGCGAAATCCGGCGTTTCCTCACCCTTGGCGCCGGCGCCCTGCCCCACGCCGGGGGCCATGCCGCCGCCAAAGGGCTCGGCCCCGGGCTCCGGCATCTGCCCGAAAGCCGGGGGGGCGTTTTCTGCCATGCCGCCGGCGGCCGCGCCCATGGACGCGCCATAGCCCGCCGACTGTCCACCTGCGGTGCGCGAATCGAGCATGGTCAGCGTCGCGTTGAAGCCCTGCAAGACGACTTCGGTGGTGTAACGCTCCACGCCGTCCTGGCCCACCCACTTGCGGGTGCGCAGCTGACCCTCGATGTAGACCTTGGAGCCCTTGCGCAAATACTGTTCGGCCACGCGCACGAGGCCCTCGCTGAAAATAACCACCCGGTGCCACTCGGTGCGTTCGCGGCGCTCGCCACTGGCGCGGTCCTTCCATGTTTCGGTGGTGGCGACGCTCAGGTGAGCGATGGGGCGGCCATCCTGCGTGTGGCGAATTTCCGGGTCGGCGCCGAGGTTGCCAACGAGAATGACCTTGTTGACGGATCCTGCCATGTTTCCTGTCCCTGCTGTATCGGATGCGTGCGTTCAGTCTGGCAGAGCAGAGGCGCGAAGGCCAAGGCCCGAGGCACGTTCTCCACAATCAATTTGTATTCCCGTATTGTTCTCTTAATATTCTCTCCAGAGACTTTTGTCAAGTTCGATCATTTTCCCAGACAGCGCAAATTCCTGTGTCGAAGGTAGCCATATTCGACATTGGTGCAGAAAATGCTTGCGGAACGTTTTCGGAACTGTTAGGAATTGTTCAGGGTTTGTTTGATTCGTGCACAAGGCTCATGCCAGCACGTCTTTAGAACATTTGGACATGTGGAGTGCGACATGCTCACACCGAAGCAATACGAACTGCTCAGCTTCATCAATCAGCGCATGAAGGAGCGCGGCATTCCGCCTTCCTATGACGAAATGAAAGAGGCGTTGGGGCTGCGGTCGAAATCCGGCATCCACCGCCTGATCACGGCGCTGGAGGAGCGCGGCTTCATCCGCCGCCTGCCCCACCGGGCGAGAGCCATCGAGATCGTGCGGCTGCCGGAAACAATGGCGGGGCGGCTGGGCGGCGGCCGCCAGCAATTCATGCCCGACGTCATCGAGGGTGGGCTGGGCCGCAAGCCCGAGGAAACGCGCGACCCGGCGCCGGACCTTGGGCAACCACCACGGGCGGTGGTGGTGCCGGTGATGGGGCGGATTGCCGCCGGCGTGCCCATCTCGGCCATCCAGGACCATACGCATGACGTGATGGTGCCGCCGGAAATGCTTGGCACAGGTGATCATTTCGCACTGGAGGTGCGGGGGGATTCGATGATCGAGGCCGGCATCCTGGACGGGGATACGGTCATCATCCGCCGCACCAACACGGCGCAGAACGGGGATATCGTGGTGGCGCTGGTGGATGACGAGGAAGCTACCCTGAAACGCTTCCGGCGCAAGGGGGGCTCCATCGCCCTAGAAGCGGCCAACCCGGCCTACGAAACGCGCATTTTCGGACCGGACCGGGTAAAGGTGCAGGGCGTGCTGGTGGGCTTGCTGCGGCGGTATTGAGGGCTTGCGCCACAATCGGTCGGAATGCGCAGGATGCGCTGGAAAACACGCATGAAATGAACCATTTCATCGCGTAGATGTGCTTCTCGCCGCCTTCGCCACACCGGTGGATCGCTGCCTAGCCGCGCGGGGAAATCAGCATGTTTCCGGGATATTGGCATGTATCGCGGAAAGGCGAACAT
>JALVRJ010000206.1 GCA_027031305.1 Hyphomicrobiales bacterium
CCCCCACCAGCGTCGCCCAGAACACCGAGGAAAAGGGGTTGTCGCGTCCGCCCACCTTGCGCGTCAGCACCTGGTAGGCCGCCAGCGTGAAGGCGGCGGCGATGGACAGCAACATCGCCGGGTGAAGGGCCGCCGTGCCGGGGCGGATGATGAGCAACACGCCGAAAAATCCCGCCAGCACCGCCGCCCAGCGCCGCCAGCCCACGCGCTCGCCCAGCACCAAGGGCGACAGCGCGCAGACGATGAGCGGCGCCGCGAACAGGATGGCCGAGGTGACGGCCAGTTGCAGGTAGCGCACCGCCATGAAGTTGAAATAGGTCGCCCCGAACATGAACACGCCGCGCAACACTTGCAGGCGCGGATGCCCCGTGCGCAAAAAGCCCTTGCCGAACAGCAGCCAGCCGGCCAGCGCCGCGAACAGCGCCCCGAACGCGTAGCGCCCCAGCGCCACCTCGCCGATGGGCAGGAATTGCCCCAGCCACTTGGCGGTGGAATCCAGCGTCGCGAACGTGGCGAAGGCGCCGAGCATCAGCATGATGCCGGACAGGGGAGAATAGCTGCTGCCCGCCGCCTTGAACATGAAGCCCACTCCGCGAGAGGATGAATTGCCCGCACCATGATGGAGCCGCCATGGTGGAGCGCCCATTTGCACACCACCAGGACCCCGGCTGTCAAGCCGCCCGCCCGGGCTTCGGCCCGCCATCCCCCGTGGCCCCTGGCAAGGTCGCCGGACATGCCCATCTATATGTAAGGGACCACGACAGCGGAACGAGGGAGGCTTCCATGAAATTCAAGACCATCTGGATTGCCGTGGCCGACGGCGCCCGCGCCCGTTTCTACCGCAGCAACGCCGGCGGCACGCGCATCGAACCGGCGCTTGACGTCGAACTGGTGGCCGACAGGCGCCCCAGCCGCGACCTGGTTTCCGACAGGCCCGGCCGCACCAGGGACCGCATGGCCCATGGCCGCCACGCCATGGAACCCCCCACCGACCCTCATGAACACGAGCAGCGGGCCTTCGCCCGTGAAGTGGTGACGCTGCTCGACGAACACCGCACCCGCAACGCCTACGACGAGCTCGTCATCGTCGCGCCGCCGAAAATGCTGGGCTTCCTGCGCGAGGCCATGCCGGATCCCCTGCGCAAGCTGGTGCGCCGCGAGGAGGCCAAGGACCTCACGCGGCTGAGCCCCGCCGAGCTGCCCGAGCGCCTGCGTCAGCTGCTGTGAGGGGCGCGCCCGGCCCCTACCGCTTGCCTGGCGTCACTTCCACCGGCACAATGAGGCCCCATGCACGAGCCGCGAAAGGATATCAATGAAGCCGCATGGGCCTTGACGTGCCATGTTCCGGCGCCGCTTTACGCCGCGCCGGTGTGGCTGGCGCTCGCGTTGGCGCTGGCCATGCCCGGCCATCGGCACCTGTGGCTGGCCCTGGCCCTGGCGGCGGCAGCGCTGCTGGGCATGGCGGCCCCGCTCACACGACCGCGCCGCGGGGGGCGAGGACGCCGATCCGTCCTCCTCGTCCTACCGGCCCTGCTCATGCCGGCCAGCCTTCTGCTGCCCCTGCCG
>JALVRJ010000207.1 GCA_027031305.1 Hyphomicrobiales bacterium
GGCTCATGGAGCCGGGCACCACGCCGATATCGGCGGGCTGGCGCCCGGCTCCATGAGCCCCGAGGCGCGCACCATCCACGAGGAAGGGGTGCTCATCGAACCCTTCAGGCTGGTGCAGAACGGGCGCTTTCGCGAGGCGGAGATGCGCGCCATTCTCGCCTCCGGCCCCTACCCCGCGCGCAACCCCGACCAGAACATCGCCGACCTGAAGGCACAGGTCGCGGCCTGTGGGCGCGGCGGCGCGGAGCTGGAGAGGATGGTGGCGCACTTCGGCCCGCGCATGGTGGCGGCCTACATGCGGCACGTGCAGGACAACGCGGAGGAAAGCGTGCGTCGGGTGATCGACGCCCTGCGCGACGGCGTGTTCGAGACGGCGCTGGACAACGGCGCGAAAATCCACGTCGCCATTCGTGTCGACCGCGCCAGCCGCAGCGCGGTGGTGGATTTCACCGGCACCTCGGAGCAAATGCCGGACAACCTGAACGCGCCGGAGCCGATCACGCGCGCGTGCGTGCTCTATGTCTTCCGCTGCATGGTGAACGCCGCCATTCCACTCAACTCCGGCTGCCTGAAGCCCATCGACATCGTGGTGCCCGACGGCTGCCTGCTGAAGCCGAGGCCGCCGGCTGCGGTGGCGGCGGGCAACGTGGAAACCTCTCAGGCGGTGGTGGACGCGCTGTTCACGGCCATGGGGGTGATGGCCGCCGCCCAGGGCACGATGAACAACTTCACCTTCGGCAACGTCCAATACCAGTATTACGAGACCATTTGTGGCGGTGCCGGCGCGGGGAAGGGCTGGCACGGCGAAAGCGCCATTCACACCCACATGACCAACACCCGCCTCACCGACCCGGAGGTGCTGGAGTTCCGCTATCCGGTGCTGCTGGAACGCTTCGCGGTGCGGCGCGGTTCGGGCGGCGCCGGGCGCTGGCGCGGCGGCGACGGGGTGGAGCGCGTGGTGCAGTTTCGCGAGGACATGACCGTCTCGTTGCTGACCAACCGCCGGCGGGTGGCGCCCTTTGGCCTGGATGGCGGCGGGGACGCGGCGCGGGGCGAGAACATCTTGCGCCGGCGGGACGGAACGGAGGAGCGGCTGGCGTCGGCCTGCACGGTGCGGGTGAAGGCCGGCGAGGCGATCATCATCCGCACCCCGGGCGGCGGCGGCTTCGGAACCGTCGGCTGAGCCGCGGGCGAATCCCTGTGCCCGATGATCCAATTAACGCTATCCTGACAATCTCCAGCGCCGGGCGTGTGACCGCGCGAATCTGGCACAATGCTTGAACCTCGGCTCCCCGGACGCGGCAACAGCGGCGAGGGAGCACGAAAATGGCACAGACGCGACAGCAGACGGCGATCAACCTGATCCGCACCGAAACGGCTCAGCTGCACGACATTCACAAGAAGGTCGTGGTGTTCCGTCACGCGCTGGCGGAGCTGGCGAACCTGAATGACGATCATCTGGCGCACATCATCCAACGCGCGGCCAAGGCCGGGCCGGAGCACTACAATTTTTCGGTGGTGGAACCGGATGAAAGCGGCGGCTACGGCAAATGGGTGCAGGGGCT
>JALVRJ010000208.1 GCA_027031305.1 Hyphomicrobiales bacterium
CATCGGTCTCCAGCCCATTCGGCCGCTCGGAGACGAATTCCGCCGCCCCGGCTTTTTCCAAAGCGCGCCAGACATCGGCGTCAGCCGCCTTGGCCCCCAGGGTGATGTTGTCGCGCACCGTGCCGGAAAGCAGGATGAGGTCCTGCGGCACATAGCCGGTCATCGAGCGCCAGGCGTGCAGATCGAGCTTTTGCAGGGGCGTTCCGTCCACCAGGATTTCTCCTTCCTGCGGACGGTAGAGCCCGGTGACGAGATCGATGATGGTGGTCTTGCCCGCCCCGGAGGGGCCGATGAAAACGGTCGTCCTGCCCGCCGGGATGGAAAAGGAGACATCCTTCAGCACATCCTTTCCCGGATAGGAAAAGCTGATCTGCTCGAACCGCAGTTCCCGCGCCAGATGCGGCCTTGCATCGCCGCCGCCGTCCTCGCGTTCGGCCCTGGCCGAGTCGATCATTTCATCCACCCGCCACAGATAGGGCTCGAAGGTGGCGGCCTGCTGCATGGCGCGCTGGGCGCGCGACAGGGTCTTGACGATGCTCAGCATGAGGCCGGAAATGACGCCCACCTCGACCACCGAGACATGCAGCCAGGAGACGGCGAAATAGAGCGCCCCGAAAACCAGCACGATGGCCAGAGCGTTTTGCAGCGCCGAAAGCCCGTAATTCGTCAGCAGCAGCCGTTTGCGCAGCCTGTTCATGCGGGCGATGAATTGATCGAAGAGCGGCTTGACCGCCTCTTCGCGCCCCATGGCCTTGATGGTCTTGATGGAGGCGAAGACATCGGTGAAATAGGCGGTCAGGCTTTCGATCGCTCCGGTCAGCTTGGTGCTGTATTTGCGTGTCAGATTGATGATGATCAGCAAGGGCGCGAACAGCGCCGCGCCCGCGGCGAAAAGCGCGAAGGCCAGCCAGCCGGAAATGAAGATGACCAGAATGATGTAGACGATGGCGCGCAGGATCAGCGTCAGCGCGAAGATGGCGCGATCCATGGCGTTGGCGGCGGTATCGGTGAACTGCGCCAGGGAGATGGCCATGCCGCCCAGCTGATTGTCCTGAAACCAGGGCCATTTCGCCTTCACGAGGGCCGCCAGCAGCCTGTGGCGGTATCTGGCGACGATATTGGAGATGGTGTAGCCGGACAACCCCGGAATGGCGAAGCCGATCAGCTCGCGCAAAACGAGCGCGCCGCCGGCGAGCAGGGACAATGACCACAGCTCCGCCGGCAGGCCCAGCATGTCCACGGCGCGGGTGACGGCGGCGGCGAAGGGCGAGGGCTTGCCCCCCGCATTCCCCCCGGCGGCCATGAGCAGGGCCGGCAGAAGGGTGGCGATGCCCAGCCCCTCCAGCAGGCTGTTGATGAGCATGAGGATGAGCAGAAGGGCCGCGCGCGCCCTGCCAAGGCGGGAAAGCACCCGGAAAAGGGATCCGAAATTGTTCATGCGGCCCGAGAACTCCTGTCGGCCAGACCGGCAAGCATGGCCGGATTTCACATCATGACGCCAGCCCGCGGCGCTTCGGGGGATGTCTAGGCCATTTGTTCATGCCGGGGCAAGTC
>JALVRJ010000209.1 GCA_027031305.1 Hyphomicrobiales bacterium
CGCGGCCTACGAGCTGAAGGAAGCGCTTGGCAAGGAGCACCGCATCACGGTCATCAACAAGTTTCCCTATTTCCAGTTCACGCCGTCCAATCCGTGGGTGGCCGTGGGCTGGCGCAAGCGCGAGGACATCACGCTGGATCTGGCGCCCATCATGGGGCGGCACGGCATCGAGTTCATCGCCGCGGAGGTGACGAAGATACTGCCCGAGGAAAACAAGCTGGAACTCAACGACGGCAGCGCCATCACCTATGACTACCTGGTGATCGCCGCCGGGCCGGAGCTGGCCTTCGACGAGATCGAGGGGCTGGGGCCCGAAGGCGGGCACACGCAGTCGGTGTGCACCGTGGATCATGCCGAGAAGGCTCATGCGGAATGGGAAAAGCTGTGCGCCACCCCGGGGCCGATCGTGGTCGGCGCGGTGCAGCTGGCCTCGTGCTTCGGTCCGGCCTACGAATTCGCCGCGATCATGGACACGGACCTCAAGAAAAAGGGCATTCGCGACAAGGTGCCGATGACCTTCGTCACTTCCGAGCCCTACATCGGCCATCTGGGCTTGGGGGGCGTCGGCGACACCAAGGGCCTGCTGGAATCCGAGCTGCGCGACCGCAACATCAAGTGGATCACCAACGCCAAGGTGGACAAGGTCGAAGACGGCAAGATGTTCGTCACGGAGGTGGACGAGGACGGCAACGAGAAGAAGAAGCACGAGCTGGACTTCAGCTTCTCCATGATGCTGCCGGCGTTCCGGGGCGTGAAGGCGGCCGCGGGCATCGAAGGACTGGTGAATCCGCGCAATTTCATCATCGTCGATGAATACCAGCGCAACCCGAAATACCAGAACATCTTCGGTGTGGGCGTGTGCATCGCCATTCCGCCGCTGGAGGCCACCCCGGTGCCGGTGGGCGTGCCGAAGACGGGCTACATGATCGAATCCATGGTCACGGCCACGGTGCAGAACATCAAGCAGCTCATCAACGGCCAGCAGCCCTCGCACCACCCGACGTGGAACGCCTTCTGCCTGGCGGATTTGGGCGACAAGGGCGTGGCCTTCATCGCCAAGCCGCAGAATCCGCCGCGCAACCTCAACTGGGCCTCGGAAGGCAAGTGGGTGCACTGGGCCAAGATCGCGTTTGAGAAATATTTCCTCTACAAGGTCAGGAGCGGCATTTCCGAGCCGTTCATCGAGCGCCTGTTGCTGCGCGGCATGAAGCTGCTGCGCGTGAAGTGAGCCGATTGGCGGCGCATCCCAACCATACATTCGTCACAGCCGGGCTTGTCCCGGCTGTCCAGGGCGGCAGGCGAAGGCGTTGGAGGCCTCGCCGGATACAAACCGCGAGCTTCCGAACGCGTGGCTCTGGATTGCCGGCACGGAGGCCGGCAATGACGGACGGAGGATAAGGTCAGGAGCGGCATTTCCGAGCCGTTCATCGAGCGCCTGTTACTGCGTGGCATGAAGCTGCTGCGCGTGAAGTGAGCCGATTGGCGGCGCATCCCAACCACACATTCGTCACAGCCGGGCTTGTCCCGGCTGTGACGAATGTGTGGTTGGGATG
>JALVRJ010000210.1 GCA_027031305.1 Hyphomicrobiales bacterium
GCGGAAATGTCCGTCCTCGTATTGCGGCCAGCGCCCAGGCGCTTCTGAAGGAGGCCGCGCGCGCCCAGGCCGACGGGCTCATCGACACCGCGCGACGGCTCTATGACCTGGTGGTGCGGCGCTGGCCGCAATACGAGGACGGACATTTCCGCCGCGCCCTGTTCCTCTGGCAACTGGAAAAGGACGATGCGGCGCTGGCGGAACTGGATGATCTGCTGGCGCGCAACCCCGACTATTTTCCCGCCCTTGTCTTGCGCATTCACATTTTGCGAAGGGCGCGGCGCTTGCGGGAGGCCCTGCGTGCCTGCGACCGGCTGCGCGTCATCTCCCCGCGCTGGGATGCATGGCACAACCGCTGCCGCCGAATGCGCCTGAAGGTGCGGCGCGACGCCTGAAGGCCCCACGCCCCCGGCGGCGGCTCTTCGAAAAGCGGAAACATTCTTGATAAAATGTTTCCCTGGATGCCAATGCTCATTAACCCTGCGGCAAGATTTCCCCGGCCATTCCGCCGAACGCGGCGGTGCAAACCTTTAATCAGTCGTTAATTCGTGGTATGGGGGAGGATGACAGGAACACAGGTGCATTCGCGCTCCGGGCTTCCACGTGTTGAAGCCCGGGTTTTTCTGGCGCGTTTCGGGCGAAACCCCTCGCCCTGCCCCGTTCCTGCCAGCATAAGGACATGCCTTGCGTTTGCAAGCCCGTTTTTACGAAGCAGGCCAATGAGCCAACCAGCGCGCCCCTGCATGAGTTTCATGAGGGTACGCGTCGGAGAACCCTGTAAACAAGGAGGCGATCGACGCCATGGCCAGCAAGAAAGGTGCAAGGAACAAACTTTCCTTCAAGCCCGGTGAGTTCATCGTCTACCCCGCCCATGGCGTGGGCAAGATCGTGGCGGTGGAAACCGAGGAAATCGCCGGCATGGAGCTGGAGCTATACGTCATCGATTTCGACAAGGAAAAAATGCGCCTGCGCGTGCCCACCAACAAGTGCGAACAGATCGGGATGCGCAAGCTTTCCGGCAAGGATATCCTTGACGAGGTGATGAACGTGTTGCGCGGCAAGCCGAAGGTTCGCCGCGCCATGTGGTCGCGCCGCGCTCAGGAATACGAGGCCAAGATCAATTCCGGCGATATCATCTTCGTGGCGGAAGTGGTGCGCGATCTTTACCGTCCCGATGACCAGCCCGAACAGTCCTACTCCGAACGCCAGCTTTTCGAGGCGGCGCTGGACCGGCTGGCGCGCGAGGTTTCGGCCGTGAAGAAGGTGAGCGAAACCCAGGCCACCGAGGAGATCCGCGAGGTGCTCTCCACCGCCCGCAAGAAATCCATCAGGGCCGCCTGAGCCGTTCCCGGAATGATTGCCTTGCGACAATCCGGCCACTCCATCGCGGAGTGGCCGGATTTTCCGTGCGCGGTGGCCGACGGGAAGATGTCCTGTCAGAAAGCATGAACAATGCCAGATTGCGTGAAGGCTGACCGGCAAAGCCGTCCCGCGCCCCCATCCAAGCCCTTGTTTCTCATGATTTGAGGGCCCAAGTGGGGGCGCGGGGCAGTCTCACGGGTCAGACATTACGCAATCTGGTATCACAACAGGCCATCCACGAGGATGCGCTTGCCATCGACATACAGGCCCGCGATGGCGGCCTCGCCCCTCGCGTTCACCCGCAGGATGACCCCCGGCACGCGGGCGCCCTCCTCGGGAACCATCCGGCCCCTGTTCCTGTCGAAGCGCCAGCGCCCGCGCAATTCACGCTCCAGCTTCAAGGCCCTTTCCTTCGGCGCGTAAAAGCGTTCGATGCCGCAATTCACGAAAATTGCCCGCGCCCCGAACCATGAACGCTTGCACCGCAGAAAGACCTCTTCCCGCCCCAGCTTCTCCGGTGGCTTGAGAAGGGCATGGGAAAACGCCCAGAACGGCGGGCGAGCGGGATCCTTGCGCAGAACCACGAAAATGGTGCCGCTGGGAGAAAATGCCGAACGCCCGCCATTGTTCCGCAACTGATCGAAATCACGCACCCGGCTCGTTTCGATGCGCGAGAAATCATAATTCAGCAGCGCGTAATGTCCGCGGAAAAGATCGCGCGGGTCGACTGGCCGCATGGGAACGATGACCTCCCGGCCCGTTTGAAGCAGCCGCATCCGCTGCCAGATCATGCCGCCGATGACGATTGTGAAGGCCACCAGGACCGCCACCATGCGTAACCAGGCGGACAGGCCTTCCACTCCCTGCCAGAGCTGCCGCAACATCCGCATCATGGCGCTTCCTCCTCATGCGGAGGCTGGGCGTTCATCTCCCCTTGCCGCCGTTCCAACCAGGCGAGGAAGCGCCATCCACCCAGCGCCAGCACCAGCAACAGCAGCCCCGCACCAAGGAAGAACCCGGCCGTGCCCAGCAGCGAGCCGATGGTGACCACGTAAAGCCAGAACACAGCCAGCCCGAACAGGGCCATGCCCAGACGCCACAGCCCCTTGCGTTCATGCTCCAGCCCCAGCGCCATCAGCCACACCGCCAGCATCAGGCTCAAGCCTCCCGCCACCCACTTCGACACCAGGAACGCCGGCCAGTAAGGCAGACCCCATTGCCACAGACCGAAAACCAGTGGTGGCAAGGCCTCCCACCAGGCGATCCGTCGCGTGACCACGCCCGCCAGGGCCAATAGTGCCAATGCCACGAGCGCCACGTGCGGCCAGAAGCCGCTGGCCTCTTGCGGCAGTCCGCCCCCCGCCAGCTCGCGCAGCACGCGCCGCATCAGGTCGCCGGTGGCCACCAACAGCGAAAAGCCCCATGCATGAAGTGTCCCTTGCCAGATCAGTGGAATGGCGAAGAGGCGCGCTTCCTCGTTGCTCGCGCGCGCCAGCCACACCCCTGTCAGCGCCGCCAGCAATCCGACGAAGGGCAACAGGCGGAATACGCTTTCCATCATGGCCCGTTGGCTGGCGCCCAGGGTAGCCAGATTGTAGGTCAGCCACGCGAGAAGGGCGAACACCACCACCTGCGCCAGCCAGCGCCAACGGTGCAACATGGTCAGCCCCGCCGCCACCAGCAACGGCAACAGGAAAGGCCAGTGCCAGGGAGCCGTGGAGCCCATTGGCCGCGATGTCATGAACACCCACGGCGCAAGGTTGAGCTCACCGATTGCCACCAGGCTCCAGCCCAGCGCCAGCAGCAGCCCGGCGACGCTGGCCGCCTCCGACCCCATGAGCGCGCCCAGCGCCAGCGCGCCCATGCTCCAGGTCAGCAGAAATCGTTCGGGATCGCCGGAAATGTGGAAAATCTGCGCTACCAGGGCCATGGCGCCACCGAATGCGAGCGCGGTGAGCAAGAACATGCCCTCCGCATACAATCGCCCGGCCTTTTCCCGCAGCCACACCGCCAGCAGGCCGCCCCCCCACAGCCCACCCATGACCCACGCCAGCCGGGCCAGGCGGCTCATGCTGTCCCAGTTGGCGGCCACGAAGCTCAGCAATCCCGCCGCCAGCAACACTCCCGCCAGCGTAAACATGGCGCCCACCATGCGGTTGCCGCGTTGCCGCGGCACGGGCATGGCGCTCCGCGCAGATTCCCCGCTGGTGGTGGAAGAGGCCGAGGCATCGACCTGCCGGGCATGGGCTTGCGCGTCGCGCGCGAGATCTTCCGCCAACTGCGGCGAAATGCGTCCCTCGCGCACCCAGCGCGAGAGGTCGGCGCGCAACCGCCCCAGATATGCCTCGTCGGAAGGTGCCAACTCGCCCCCGTTCATGAGTGGCATCGGGATGGAATCAGCCGAAGCTTAGCCGCAATCGCGCGGCAATGGCAATGCGGGCGCGATCCAGCGGCGAGATGGCTGACAACGGGTCGGCCTTGGCACCCCGCTTTCGCAAGGCTCTCAAGGCGCATTCCGCCATGGCGTACAGGCTGTAGGTTTGTGCCATCAGGTGCTTGTCGGACACTTGCCGATGCAGCCCGCGCGCGGCACGCAGCAATTCCGCGACGTTTTCAACGGCTCCTTCCGGCCAGCGTGCGGCGTTGCGCAACACGAACCACGCGCGCGCCAGATCATCCGCCCGTCGCAGAACCACCTCGTCCACTTCTCCATGCAGATGCGAGAGATATCTCAACACCGGCGCGCTCGCCCGTGCGGCATGATCCATCAGCTCTTGTGAACCGGGGCGCAAGGTCGCCGCCTTGCCACAGATCTCGTCACGGGTGGCGTCGGCCAGCGCCAGCGCGTCGGCGAAGCTGCCGCCCGTCTCCAGCATCGAATCGCGCAGGATGACCGCCGGCAGGAGCTCCGGGCGGCTCAGTGCCGGACCGAAGGCGCCCGCCAGCGCCAGCTCCAGCGCCTCCACGCGCTTGATGCGCTCGTCCTCCGGCACCGCCATGGTGGCGATATCCGCCAAAGCCGCCACGAACACCGCCAGCGCCGCCATGTGGCGGCGTGCCGCGGGTGCCATGAGCGCCGGCTTCAGCGGCGTCATGAACACGTACCATGGCGCACGCGCGACGTCGGCCATCGGTTTCGGTGGCGGCGCGCCTGGCACCGCGCGCGGCATGTCTCCGGGAAACGGGCTTTTCATGATTTCGTCCACTTTTTCATGGATGTCCCAGTCTCGGCACTCATAATGGCTGAAAGGTCCGCCCGAAAGGGGCGACGCTAAATGCCACCGATAAGGGCGCAGGCGGCCGTCGCTCATGGAGCATCTTCCGCCCGCCGACAACGACCAGCAAGGAAGGTTCCGCCCATGCGAAACCATGTTCGTTCGTTTTTCCCCCTGGCCTTCGTGTTGGCCACGACGAGTATCGATGTTCATGCCGCAAAAACCGCACCCCTGGAGCAGTGCGGCCGTATCGCCTCGCAGTGTCGCGAGCAGGGCAAAAGCGCGCTGGACTGTCAGCGACAGGTGGATGAATGCATGAGCGACAACGCCTGCGAGGAAGTTTACCTCAGCTGTCTGGAGCTGATGGAACTGGAGGAAAACCTGACCGAGGCGGCGTGCGCGCGAAAACGCGACGAATGCCGGAAGGGACGTGGAGGCTGATGTCCGCCCGCCGGA
>JALVRJ010000211.1 GCA_027031305.1 Hyphomicrobiales bacterium
AGCGCTATCCGCAGGTGGAGCCGTTCCTGTCCATCACCAACCGCGCCCAGGTCATCGAGCGCTTGCGCACCGGGGCGGACGACATCATCATCATGGGCCGCGCGCCACAGGAGCTGGACGTGGTGGCACACCCATTCCTCGACAACGCGCTGGTGGTGATCGCGCCGCCGGATCATCCCCTGGCGGGGCAATCCGACATCCCGCTGGAGCGTCTGGCGCAGGAGCGTTTTCTCATGCGCGAGCGTGGCTCCGGCACGCGCATGGCGGTGGACAGTTTGTTCGCCGAACATGGCCTGTCGGTGCGCCCAACCATGGAGCTCGGCTCGACGGAAGCCATCAAGCAGGCGGTGCTGGCGGGGCTGGGCGTGTCCGTATTGCCACGCCAGACGGTTGAGCGCGAGGCCGGCGCCGGACACCTGGCGATTCTGGATGTGGAATATTTTCCCTTGCTTCGGCAGTGGTTCGCGGTGCATTTGAAACAACGGCGCCTGTCCCTGGTGGCGCGACGGTTCCTGGATTATCTGCGCCATGAACTGCCCGGCGCCGGCGAGGCTCCCATGCCCTTCAACCGAAAGTGAGAGGCCCCGCGGCCCTCGCTGGGCTAGACTGCGGCCAGCGCGACGACGCCACCATCGGAAAGCATGAGCATGATGACAGCCCCTCCCTTCACCCGCCGCCAGCTGCTGGCCCTGGCCGCCCTCGGCGCGCTGCCGGCCGGCCTGGCGTTTTCACGGCCGGCGCCAGCGAGGCGGGCGGCCGGGGGGCGCCCGGTGCGCGTGGTGGTGGAGCTGTTCACCTCGCAAGGCTGCTCCGCCTGTCCGCCGGCCGATGCCCTGCTGGGGAAGCTGTGCCGACTGCCCGGCGTGCTGGGCATCAGCTACAACGTCGACATCTGGGACTATCTGGGCTGGCGCGACACCCTGGCGCGACCGGAATTCACCCGCCGCCACCATCTCTATGCCCGCGCCTGGGGCCAGGAAAGCGTCTATACGCCGCAAATGGTGGTCAACGGCCGGCGCTGTCCGCTGGAAGAGGCGCCGGGGCGGGTGGCGAGATTGCTGGAAGAAGGCGGCAAGGAAGAGGGCCTCGTGGTTCCCGTGCGCTTGCGGCGGCGGCATAAGGCCTTGCTGATAGACGTCGGCGGAGCACCGCCCACCCTCGGCGAGCGCAAGGCCACCCTGTGGCTGGTGACCATGAAGCGGCGCCACCGCCAACGCATCGGCGAGGGCGAGAACGCCGGCCGCGACATCGTCTATCACCACGTGGCGCGCACCATCACCCCGGCCGGCATGTGGCGCGGCGCGCCGCTGCGGCTCGAGCTGCCCAACGAACACGTGATGGGCGAACAGGCCGATTCCTGCGCCGTGCTGCTGCAACTGCGCGGCCACGGGCCCATCGTCGGCGCCGCCATGCTGTAATACCAACTTGCGTAAAGGCTGACCGGTAAAACCACTCCGCGCCCTCACCCAAGCCCTTGTTTTTCATAAGGGGCTGTCCCAGATAACGGGTTTGCTGTTTCACAACTCATTGAATGTCAAGCACGGCCCTATGG
>JALVRJ010000212.1 GCA_027031305.1 Hyphomicrobiales bacterium
TCCAGTAGCTGTAACCGATTTTGCTCCCATTTCCTTCAATGTGAAGGCGACGATGCCATCAACTGTCCCAATATCCAAGCAATCCAAACCGTTTATATTAATCTGTTTTAGAAACTTGAAAACGCCAAATAATGTATAGTTTGGTGGAAGGTCATTATTAAACCTTCCGAAGCTAACTTCGCCATCATTAAATTTTATTCCATGATACCATTGCATTTTATTATCCTGAAAGGAATTGCATCATCAAGATATGTGTTAAATTCATATCTTGATGATGCTTTCTGGTTTTATAGCAGCCTCACACCTCGAACCCCGGCAGCTTCTTCTCCACCAGCTCGTTTTTCAGGGTGACGTATTTGGGCATGCCGTTCTCGTAGGGCGGGTAGTCTTCGCCCTGAATCAGCGGCGTGAGGTATTGGCGGCAGGCGTCTGTTATGCCGAAGCCGTCTTCGGAGATGAATTCGGCGGGCATCATCTTCTCCACGTTGGCGACCTCCGACAGCGGGGCTTCGCCCACTTCCCATTCGTAGGGATCGTTGGAGGTGCGGATGATGGCCGGCATGATGGCGTTCTTGCCTTCAAGGGCCTTTTCCACCCCGGCCCTGCCCATGGCGTAGGCCTGCTCGACGTCCGTTTTCGAGGCGATGTGGCGCGCGGCGCGTTGCAGGTAGTCGGCGACGGCCCAGTGATACTTGTAGCCCAGGGCGTCCTTGACCATGTTGGCGACCACCGGGGCCGCGCCGCCGAGCTGAGCGTGGCCGAAGGCGTCGCGCGTGCCCTGCTCGGCGAGGAAGCGGCCATCGGGCCACTTGGCGCCCTCGGAGACGACGACGGTGCAATAGTCGTATTTCTCCACGTTTTCCTTCACGCGGGCGAAGAAGGCCTCCTGATCGAACTCCACCTCGGGGAAGAGGATGACCACGGGGATGTCGTTGTCCGCATCGGCGGCCAGCCCCCCGGCGGCGGCGATCCAGCCGGCGTGCCTGCCCATCACCTCGATGACGAAGAGCTTGGTGGACGTCTTGGCCATGGAGCGCACATCATAGCTCGCCTCGCGGGTGGAGACGGCGATATACTTGGCCACCGAGCCGAAGCCGGGGCAGTTGTCGGTGATGGGCAGATCGTTGTCCACCGTCTTGGGCACGTGGATGGCCTGAATGGGAAAGCCCATCTTCTCCGAAAGCTGGCTCACCTTGTGGCAGGTGTCGGCGGAATCGCCGCCGCCGTTGTAGAAGAAGTAGCCGATGTCGTGGGCCTTGAAGACCTCGATGAGGCGCTCGTATTCGCGCTGGTTCTCCTCCAGGCTCTTGAGCTTGTAGCGGCAGGAGCCGAAGGCCCCGGACGGCGTGTAGCGCAGCGCGGCGATGGCCTCGTCCGATTCCTTGCTGGTGTCGATGAGCTCCTCTGTGAGCGCGCCGATGATGCCGTTCTTGCCGGCATAGACCTTGCCGATCTTGTCCGGGTGGGCGCGGGCGGTCTCGATGACGCCGCAGGCGGAGGCGTTGATGACGGCGGTGACGCCGCCGGACTGGGCGTAGAATGCATTC
>JALVRJ010000213.1 GCA_027031305.1 Hyphomicrobiales bacterium
TTCCACGCGTCGGTTTTTGCCGGCACTGGACGGAAGGGATGGGCGGGCAGGGCCAGCCATTGCCAGAAGGCCAGCGCGAAGCGGTCCAGCGGGTGGGAATCCAGTGGCGTGCGGTTGTGCACGGGTTTCAGGCTCTTGAGGTAATGATAGAGGTCGAGGATGTCCCGCGTCGTCATCCACGCATAGGAGGTGTAGGGAAAGGCCGGGATGTAATGGGTGCCGTCGGGGCCCAGGCCCCGGCGCAGCGCGGTGAGGAAGTCCTTTGCCCGCCACGTGCCGATGCCGGTTTGCGCGTCCGGCGTGATGTTGGGCACGGTGATGTCGCCGCCGGGGATTTTCAGCTTGCGGCCGCCCGCGGGCAATTCCACGTGCGGGCCGGTGCCGCGATGGCAGGAGATGCAGCCGCCAGCGGTGTAGATGACGCGGCCGTTTTCAAGGTCTGGCCTGTAACCGGCGGGAATGGCGCCTTCCGGCAGGGGCCTCGAGAGCTGTCGGTAGGCCAAGGCAACGCCGATGGCCAGCAGTGCGAGCAGCGCCAATACGGCATGACGCCCGCGTATTTTCCACGCGCTGTTGCCCATCGTTCGGTTTCCGGTTTTCGCTCCTGGTCGCGGTGGCGGATCGTGGTGGACGTCGGTGGGTGGCCGCCGCGTCATTCTCGCACGGGAAAGGCGCATACGCCAGCGACGATGGGCCGCCGCTGGCGCATGGACTTTCCGAATGGAAGCAATCCGGACATTACATTTTCTTGTCCTTGGCCGTGCGGAATTTCTCGTGGCAGGCCTTGCAGCCCTTGCCGCCAAGCTCCATCACCGCCGGGGCCAGCTGGCTTGCCTCATTCACCCGGGCCAGGGCCTTCGCCTTGGCGATGGCGGTCTTGAACAGGGTCTGGAACTCATCCTCGAGCAGCCATATTTCAGGCCTGGCGCGGGTCTTGCCCGTGTCCGATCCCTCGGGAAACAGCTTGCTGGCCTCTTCCAGCTTCCTGGTGATGACCTCGGCGTTCTTCTTCACCGTGGCGGCGTCGAAGGGGGCGGCGCCCTTCACCATCTTCACCAGTGGCACGAAATGCTCCTTGACGGTTTTCATGGCTTCCTGCCTGGCCTTGATCGGGCTGGTCGTTTCCGGCTGGCCGGAGGCGAGCGTGGCCGTGGCCAGCAGGCCGGTCATGGCAATGCCCACGGCGAAATAGGCAACTTTCCTCATTTCAGCGTTTCCTCTCTCAATTTTCGCTTTCGACGCGATTGCATGGCGCTGCGTTCGTGTCCGGCAAAATTCTTACCGGGCCATCTGGGGCGGCACCATTCAACTTTTTGTTATGCGGAATAGTATCATTCCAGAAAGCAAGGTGGAAAGAAGGCCGCGCCCAGCCTCCCGTCCCGAAAGGGTTCCGGCTCTTGACGCGCGTCGGTCGGCGGCCAATAACCAGACAGGGGGGTGTAGCCCACAACGAGGCATTTCGTCAGAAGGGAGCCTTCGCGCCATGTTCCGCTCCGCCATTGTGCTCTTGCTGTGTGCCTTCGCGCTCAGTGCCTGTGGCTCCGACCGCGCGCCACCGCCGCCGGAAGGCTATAAATACGACCCGAACAAGGATTTCGTGCTGGACCCACTGGTGCGCGAGAAGAAGAACGACGGGCGCGAGGCGACGTGAATCCGAGTATGGACCGGGGGTGGAGCCCGTGCATCGTTGGCGTTGAGCGCCGGGCGGGGTTGCCGGGGGGGAATTGATGGATCATTTCCAGTATCGTGATGGCGCGTTGTTCGCCGAGGACGTGTCGTTGGCGACCATCGCCGAGGCGGTGGGCACGCCGGTCTATGTCTACTCCGCCGCCACGCTTCGGCGGCATTACCGGGTGTTCACGCAAGCCTTCGCCGGCCGGAAGCACCTGGTCTGCTATGCCATGAAGGCCAACTCCAACCAGGCCGTGTTGCGCCTGCTGGCCGACATGGGGGCGGGCATGGATATCGTCTCGGGCGGCGAATTGGCGCGGGCGAAGGCGGCCGGCGTGCCGGGGGAAAAGATCATCTTCTCCGGCGTGGGCAAGA
This sequence comes from Hyphomicrobiales bacterium, assembly GCA_027031305.1. Classification (GTDB taxonomy): domain Bacteria; phylum Pseudomonadota; class Alphaproteobacteria; order Rhizobiales; family Aestuariivirgaceae; genus Thermopetrobacter. Next base: position 2,047 of record JALVRJ010000213.1, read on the forward strand.
CGGACGAAGAAATCCGCGCGGCGCTGGATTGTGGCATTTTCTGCTTCAACGTGGAGTCCCTGCCCGAGCTCAGGCGCATCTCGGAGGTGGCGGCGGCGCGTGGACAGACGGCGCCGGTGAGCTTGCGCATCAACCCGGACGTGGACGCGAAAACGCACGAGAAGATCTCGACCGGCAAGGCGGAGGACAAGTTCGGCATTCCATGGATGGCGGCGCGCGCGGCCTACGCCGAGGCCGCGTCCCTGCCCGGCGTGATGGTGAAGGGCGTGGCCATGCACATCGGCAGCCAGATCACCACGCTCGAGCCCTTCGAGAAGGCCTTCGGGCTGTTGGCGGAGCTGGTGGCACTGTTGCGGGCGGACGGGCACGAGATTTCCCACGTCGACCTGGGGGGTGGGCTGGGCGTGCCCTATCATGGCGAAACGGACGAGCCGCCGCACCCGCGCGATTATGCTCAGATGGTGGAGCGAACGCTGGGGCACCTGGACGTGACCTATGTGTTCGAGCCGGGGCGGATGATCGCCGGCAACGCCGGGGTGCTGCTGGGGAGGGTGATCTTCGTCAAGGAGACGGAGACGAAGACCTTCGTCATCTCCGACATCGGCATGAACGACCTGATGCGGCCGACCCTGTATGAAGCCTTTCACCACATCAGGCCGCTGAAGGAGCCTGATGCGCGGACACCGCGGCGGGTGGTGGACGTGGTGGGGCCGGTGTGCGAGACGGGCGATTACATCGCGCGCGACCGGGAGCTGCCGGAAATGGCGCGCGGCGACCTGTTCGCGGTGATGACCGCCGGGGCCTATGGCGCGGTCATGTCCAACACCTACAACACGCGGCCACTGACGCCGGAGGTGCTGGTGGATGGTGACAGATACGCCGTCGTCCGTCCGCGCCTCGAGGTGCAGGACATCATCGCGCTGGACAGGCTGCCGGAATGGATCGGATAACTCGTCATTCCGACGCAGGCCAGAGTCCAGGGCGATGGATTCCCGGGAGAGCTGCATGAGATCCCGGCTTTCGCCGGAATGACGGAGGAAGCATGAGCATGTCGTTCGTTGACTTTCTGGCCAATGAACACGCCGACTTCGCGCTGGCGCTGGCGCGCGAGGCCGGCGCGGTGCTGGCGGAAGCCTTCCGCGCGGCAGATCTCGTGGCCGAGAACAAGGAGGCGGGAACAGGTGGCTTCGACCCGGTGACGGCGGCCGACAGGGCGGCGGAAGAACTTTTGCGCGCGCGCATCGCCGAGCGTTATCCGGCCCATGGCATCATCGGCGAGGAATTCGGCTCGGAAAAAGAGGATGCCGAGTTCGTCTGGGTGCTCGATCCCATCGATGGCACACGGTCCTTTCTTTGCGGTTTGCCGACGTGGACGACGCTGATCGCCCTGTTGCACGAGGGGCGGCCGGTGCTGGGGCTGGTGCATCAACCGCTGATTCCGTTTTCCGTGATCGGCGATGGTGGCAGCTGCTGGCATGTTTTCGGCGAGGGAAGGGGTGATGCGCGCCGCGCGCGGGTGGGGGGCACCACGCGGCTGGAGGAGGCGCTGGCGGGCACGACTCTGCCCGGCCTGTATGACACGGCGCGCAAGCGGGCCTTCCTGGAAGCCATGATGGCGCGGGCGCGGCACGTGCATTTCGACGCCGACGCCATGTTCTACGCGCTGGTGGCGAGCGGGCGCATGGACGTGGCGTTCGATACCGGCCTGGCGCGGCACGATGCGGCGGTGATCGCGCCCATCATTTCTGGTGCGGGCGGGGTGTTCACCGACTGGCATGGCAATGAATCGCCGCAAGGCGGCGATGTCATCAGTAGCGCCACGCCCGTCCTGCATGAACAGGTGCTGGCGTTGGCGCGCGAGACGGGCGCGGTGGCATGAGGGCGGTGCCGGGCCTGTGCCGGAATGCATGAGCCTTCCTTCCCGCACCTGCCCCAAAATTGGAAAACAAGGGCTTGGGTGGGGGCGCGGAGCGGTTTCACCGGTTAACCTTTGCGCCGCCTGGTATCATTTCTCCTGCCGGGTCAGGATGCGTTCGGCCAGGGCCAGGTCTTGCGGCTTGTCGATGTCCACCGCCGCCTCCGGCATGGAAAGGAGCACCGGGCGGGCGGTGATGTTCAACCGGCGGGAGGCGATCCCGAAGGCCTGCTCGAGCGTGGCGCGGCCCAGCAGCAGCCGAAGGAGTGGCCAGAAACCGAAGGCGCGGGCAATGCGCCATGGCTTCTTGCGGTCGCGTTCCACCCGTCGCCAGAAGCGGGCGGCGGCGAGCGCGCGGGGCGGGCGGAACAGGAACAGGTTGCACGAGGTGACGGCGTCGCGGCCGAACTTCAGCCAGGTGCGTTTCACCTCCGGAAAGGCGCGTTGGGCCAGTTGACGGCGCACGAGCCCCACCAGCAGGTCGGCATCGGGCCAGCGCGCGGTGGCGCTCGTGATTTCGTGGATCATGGCGGGGTCGAGCAGGGCATGATCGCCGGTGGTGACCAGCACCGACGTCGCGGGCGTTTCCCGCTGCATGGCCTCGAGCGCGGCGAGGGTGGAGGCGCTGGCCGATTCGGCGGGGGGCAGAAAGCGCACCGTTTCGGCCATTCCGGGCCCCAAAGCCCGCATGGCCGCGGCCTCGTCGTCGATGACGATGGTGATGTCGCGCACTTCCGGCGCGGCCTTCAGGGCGCGCACGACGCGGCGCAACATGGGCTCGCCGCCAACCTCGAGCAGGCACTTGTGCGGCAGGCCGAAGGCCTTCGCCATGGGATCGTCCGGCCCGCGCGCGGCGGCGAGCACCAGCGCGCGCACCGTCGGGGGGGCGTCCTGCGCGTTTTGCGGGGCCTTGCCAGACCTGTCCAGAGGGGTCATGTCAGAGTATGTCGCGTTCATAGAGGCGGTAGGTCTTGTAGGGGCGGGCGCCAAGGCCCTCTATGAGATGGCGCACGCGGGAATTGGTTTCCAGCACCCACGAGAGTTCCGCGCCACC
>JALVRJ010000214.1 GCA_027031305.1 Hyphomicrobiales bacterium
GCCCATACCCGGCTGCTTCGAGCGCAAGAAGCTGAAGGAGGAGGATCCGGCGCGCAATATTCTCCTGAAGGAGGGCGACGACAAGGACGCAAGCCAATACAAGCCTTTGCGCGTCGGTTTTGTAACCGGCACCGAGAGGGAGCTGAAACACCTGAAGGCGCCGGAGATGCGCGTGCGCACGCACAACACGGTGGAGGACAAGAAGCAACGCCCGACGGAAGATGTCGGCGGCGTCTTCAGCTACGAAACCCTGGCGCCGGGGCAGACTTTTCATGGTCATATCCGCATGAAAAAGGATTGGCAGAAAAAGATGGGGCAATTGCCCACGGAAGTGCGGCTGGGCCGGGCCGCGCGCATGGGCTATGGCCGGGTGCGGCTGAAAACGGGCGCGGCAGCAGCACTGAACTTCCCTGCCCTTTCCGAAGATGGCGCCATCTGGATCTGGGCGATTTCCGACATCCTGTTGCCGGGAGACAACCTCTGTGGCGGCACCCATCTCGATACGCTCATCGACGCCGTGGAAGCGGTGTTGGGCGTTTCGGTGAACAGAAAAAAATCGAAAGCCGCCCTGCTCACCCGGCGGCTGGAATCCTGGCAGGCGTCCTGGGGGCTGCCGCGGCCTTCGCTGGTGGCCATCGCCGCCGGCTCCGTGGCGCGGCTGGTGCTGGCAGATGGTCAATCCGTGGATGCCGCGGAGCTGGCCCGGTTGCAGGCGGAGGGACTTGGCGAACGGCGCGGAGAGGGCTTTGGCCGCATCGCCGTCAACGATCCCGTCGTGACGGCAGAGACTATTGCCATTCGATCGCTGAAACCGGATAGCAAAGAAGAGAACGGCGATGACAAAGACCGGCAAGCTGCCGCCCTGCCCCGGGAGTTCATGGCCTTCGCCGAACAGATCGAACGCACCGCGTGGCAGGACGCCATCATGGAACAGGCGGAAACGAAGGCGGCAAGCAAATCCGACCGCAAGGAAATCCTGGGCTGGGGCCAGAAGAAGCCCGTGGCCAGCCAGCTTGGCGCCCTGCGCACCCTGCTGGGCATGGCGGAACGGGACTTCGGCCCCGTGATCACGTGGCTGGATCACATTCTGGATAAGGACACCGCCGACAAGTGGGGCGGGCGCGAAGTCGTGGAGAAGCTGAAAAAGCTTCTTTCCGACAGCGCCGAGTTGTGGCTTGCGCTCGGCGATCCCGAAGGCGGCTGGCCGAAGCCTCTTGTTCATGACGAAGAGCATTGGAAACGGGAACTCTGGCCCTGGGCGGCGCAGACCTTCCTGTTGCAGGCCATACATTATCACCGCCGTGATGCCGAAAGAGCGGACGAAGAAGCTCGAAAGAAAGAATCGCCCGAAAAGGAGGCCGCATCATGAGCCGCCCGTTGAGCTGCCGCATCATCTTCACCGGCACGCTTGAAACCACCGCACCCCTGCATGTGGGGGGCGTGGGCAGCGGCTGGGACGTGGACATGCCGCTGGCCAGGAACGGCGCCGGGGAACACTACATTCCCGGCACCTCGCTCACCGGCGCACTGCGCGCCTGGTTC
>JALVRJ010000215.1:0-497 GCA_027031305.1 Hyphomicrobiales bacterium
GGGTGGTGGGTGGTCCTTTATGCTTTCTGGTATGATGCGCTGGCCCCTTTCTTGCCCTGCACGCACCCATCTCCACGTTTCCCATGCGTCTTCGAGGTTCCCCGATGGGGCGGTGGTCCTGTGCCAGGCCAGGGTTCGCCAGTGGCTTCGGAGAGGCCCATCTCGCCTCAACGCTGGCAGCGTGGACAATGAAAGGTGCCACGACCCGACTGCACGATGCGCCGGATGACGCCGTCACAGCCCGCCCGCGGGCAGGGCGCGCCGGCCCGGCCATAGACCTGGAATTGCTGCTGAAAGCTCCCCTTTCCGCCATCGATCAGCCGATGGTCGCGCAAGGTCGATCCTCCCGCCGCGATGGCCTCTTCCAGCACCTGTTTCACCGCCGTCACCAGCCGCTCCACCCGCCGTGTCGGCGTCCCGGAAGGAGCCAGCGAGCACGCCCTGCGACGGGGAGAAATGGCGGCCAGGAACAGCGCCTCGCAGGCATAGATGTTGCC
>JALVRJ010000215.1:507-1539 GCA_027031305.1 Hyphomicrobiales bacterium
GCATCGAGGTGGCCCACGCCGGCCACCACCGTCTGGTCCAGCAACACGTTTTTCACCGGCGCCGTCCGGCCCGCCAGCCGCGCCGCCAGCCAGCCGGCGTCGAAATTCGCCGCCAACGGCTCCGGGCCCAGCGAGCGCAGCATCGGGTGGCTCTTCACGTCTTCCACCAGGTCGAAGAAGCCGAACCGGCGCGGATCGGTGTAGACCACGCGCGTGCCGTCATCGAAGGTCATTTCCAGGTGATCATGCGGTCCCGCCTCGGGCGGGCTGGCGGGCTGGAAATAGAATTCTCCCAGCCCCAGCCCTTCCGCCGCCGGAGCATCCGGCGCGAACACGGTGAACCGCCCGCTCATGCCGAGATGGGAAATCATCCACAGGCCGCCGGAAAGCCGCCACAACAGGAACTTCGCCCGCCGCGACAGCGCCTCCACCCGCCGCCCCGTCAGTTGCTGCGCGAATCCCTCCGGCCAGGCGAGACGCAGGCGCTTGCCCGAAAGCCGCAACCGCTCGATGCGCTTGCCCTCCACCACCGGCGCCAGCCCCCGACGCACGGTCTCCACCTCCGGCAATTCCGGCATCAGGCCGCTTCCCCGCGCGCCAGGCGCATGGCCAGGCGCTGCTCGCGGTAGAACACGAACAATCCGGCCGCCGCCACGATGAGCGCGCCAATGATGGTCGGCATGTCCGGCACGTCGCCGAACCACCACCAGCCGATAAGCACCATCCACAGCATCTGGCTGTAGGCGAACGGCGCCAGCAGCGAAGCGTCGGCCCGCCGGTGCGCCTCCGTCAACAGCACGTGGCCGAAGGTGCCGGCGAAGCCCATCCACACCAGTCCCAGCCACAGCCCGGCCTGATCCGGCACCGGCGTGCCGGTGGCCAGCAACGGCACGCTCAGCACGCCCCCCACCAGCGTCGCCCAGAACACCGAGGAAAAGGGGTTGTCGCGTCCGCCCACCTTGCGCGTCAGCACCTGGTAGGCCGCCAGCGTGAAGGCGGCGGCGATGGACAGCAACATCGCCGGGTGAAAGG
>JALVRJ010000216.1 GCA_027031305.1 Hyphomicrobiales bacterium
GGAGATACGGGTGAGGGCGAAGGGGCGGGCGGAAGGCTTCCTGGAGCTGGCGGACATGCCGCCCTTGCGCCTTGTCCGCGAGATGGGGATGAACGGCGGCAGGCTTCGCGGTGACGTGGTGGCCACGCTGCGCCTGAAAATGCCTTTTTCCCGCAAGATGACGGGAGAAGACATCCGCGTCGTCTCCCTGGATGCATCGGTGGCCAATTTTTCCACCCGTGGCCTGTTGTTGCCTGGGTTGGAGCTGGGGGGTGGCAAGCTGACCCTGAAGTATGCCGATAGTCTTTTGCTGGCGAGGGGGCGGGGGCGGGTGAGCGGCGTGCCCCTGCGTTTCGAATGGCGACGAAAGTTCGGGCGGGGCGTTACAGGTGACGATGCCAAGGCAAGGCTGGTGTTGCGCACCACTTTGGACGATGCCACGCGCAAGCGCCTGGGCCTCGACCTTTCCGCCTGGATGCAAGGACCGGTGTCGGTGGAGACGGAAACACGCCTGGGAAATGGCGGGGCGCGAAAATTCCGCGTGAAGGCTGGCCTGGACAAGGTGCGCATGAAGCTGCCCGCCATCGGCTGGAGCAGGGAAGCGAAAAAGGGCACGGAGGCCTCGTTCGATCTCATCCTCGGCGAGAAGAAGGGGGTGCGCGTGGAGCGGCTGTCCCTGGCCGGACCGGATGGTCTGCGCATCGCCGGCCGGTTGAGACTGGACGCAGGTGGAAATTTTCGCGAGGCCACTTTCTCGCGCTTCGAGCTGAACGCGAACAACCGGCTGGCGTTGGGCCTGGAGCGCGAGAAGGAGAGACTGAAGGCGCAGGCCGCGGGACCGATGTTCGACGCGCGTCCGCTCATCACCCGGCTGTTCGCCACCCGGCGGGAGGTGGACAAGGCCTTGCGGTCGGTGTTCGTGCGGGTGAACATCAGGGAAGTGTTGGCACTTCGCGGCGAACGCATCCGCGACGTGCGCGGCGAGGTGGAGGTGGTGGAGGGGCTGGTGCGCCGCGCCAGCCTGACGGGACGGTTCGCTTCTTCCGGAAGGAAGATTCTACTGGAGCTGGTGCCAGCGAACAACGGATTGAGACGGCTGTTCATCGCCACGGAAGACGCCGGCGCGCTGTTGCGCGCTTCCGGCCTGTATTCCCGCATTGTCGGCGGGCGGGCGGAGTTCACGGCCTTGCTGAAGGGAGGCGAGGACGGCGGCGTGCAGCGCGGATTGCTGGTGATGCGGCATTTCATGGTGCGGGGCGATGAACGCCTCAGCCGCATTCGCCGCAAGGACGGGCGCAACGGGGTGGCGAGAGGACCGCGTCGGGGGCAGAGATTCACCAAGCTGGTGCTGCCCTTTTCCACCGACAGGCATTTCATCCGCATAGGCGACGCACTCATCAAGAGCCCGGAAATCGGCGGCACGGCCAATGGCCTGATCCGCCGCGCCGATGGCGCCATGGACGTCGGCGGCGTCATCATTCCGGCCTATGCGTTGAACGCGGCGCTGGGCAAGATTCCGGTGCTGGGGATGTTGCTGACCGGTGGCAAGGGACAGGGCG
>JALVRJ010000217.1 GCA_027031305.1 Hyphomicrobiales bacterium
GGGCGCCACCATCGGCGGCGGCCGGCGCGTCGGCTTCGTCGCCGGTTCCCTCTTGGCCGTCACTCACGTCTTCTTGCGGCTCAGGAAGCCCAGGCTTTCCTTCAGGTTCTGCCACAGGTGAATCTCCGCGCCATGCTTCTTCATGATGTAATACTGCTGGATGATGGACAGGATATTGTTCCACGTCCAGTAGAGAACCAGCCCCGCCGGGAATGGCGCCAGCAGGAAGGTGAAGAAAATAGGCATGAGATCGAACAGCCGCTTCTGCATGGGATCCGGCGGCGGGGGATTCAGCTTCATCTGCACCCACATGGTCAGGCCCATGATGAGCGGCAGCACGCCGATGTGCAGAAACGACGGCGGATCCCACGGAATGAGCCCGAACAGGGTGAAGATATTGGTGGGGTCGGGCGCGGAAAGATCGCGAATCCAGCAGCAGAAGGGTTGGTGGCGCATGTCGATGGTGACGAACAGCACCTTGTAGAGCGCGAAGAAAATGGGGATTTGCACCAGCATGGGCAGGCAGCCGGACATGGGCGAAACCTGGTGCTTGCGGTAGAGCTCCATCATCGCTTTCTGCTGTTGCAGCGGGTCGTCCTTGTAGAGCTCGCGCAGGCGCATCAGCTCTGGCTGCAACTGCTTCATCTTGGCCATGGAGGCGTAGGACTTGTTCGACAGCGGGAACAGCACCAGCTTGATCAGCACGGTGGCCGCGAGGATGGCCAGTCCGTAGTTGCCAAGGAACAGGTAGAGATAATGCAGCAGCCAGAACATGGGCTTGGTGATGAAATGGAACCAGCCCCAGTCTATGAGCAGCTCGAAGCGCGGAATGCCGTATTTCTTCTCATACCCGTCGACGATGGCGACTTCCTTGGCGCCGGCGAAAACGCGCATGTCCACTGCCGCCGCCCCCCCATCGGGCACGGTGACGCCGTTCTTCATGAGGAAATCGCTCTGATAGACGTCACCGGCGTTCCTGGCGAAGCGCAGGAAGCGGCCCGTCAGGGGCACGTCCTGCCGTGCCGGCAGGACGGTGACGGCCCAATACTTGTCGGTGATGCCGAGCCATCCGCCCCTCGAATCGAAGCTGACGGCGCCGTCCTCGTCCTTCTGCAGGTCCTTGTAGGTGTATTCCTGCAACTCGTCGCCGAGCACGCCGACGAATCCCTCGTGGAGAATGAAGAAGCCCTGCACCTTGGGAATGCCGTGGCGCTGGGCGCGGGCATAAGGAAACAGGGTGACGGGCTTGCCGGTGTGGTTTTCCACCCGCTGGGTGACGGTGAACATGTAATGCTCGTCGACCGCGTAGGTGCGGCGGAAAACCAGCCCTTCGCCATTGTCCCACACCAGGGTGACGGGGCTGTTCACCGAGAGAGTCTCGCCCTTCTCCAGCTTCCACACGGTTTGCGGCGTGGGCAGCTTCAGCCCGCCACCGGCCGGCGGCGCCCAGCCCGTCTCCACGAAATAGGCGTCCTTCAGCCCCTCGGGCTTGAGCAGGACGATGTTGGGACTGTCTGGCTCGATGGTTTCGCGGTATTTCTTCAGCACCAGATCATCGATGCGCCCGCCCCTGAGATTGATGGACCCCTTCAGACTGGGGGTGTCCACGGCGACCCGGGCACTGGCCTCGAGTGCCTGCCGGCGCGACACCGGCGGCGTTTCGGCCGCCGGCGTGGCGGCGGGGGCGCCGGGCGTGGCCCTGGCTGCGGCGGGCAGCTCGCCGGGAGCGGCGCCCGCCTGGCCCGCGTCTCGTGGCGCCGGAGGCTGATCCTGGCTGGTGGCCGCATGGCCGGTCAGCGGCGGTTTCGGCTTGGGCGCGAAAAAGATCTGCCAGCCGACGATGATGGCCATGGACAGCGCGATGGCGATGATGAAATTGCGCTGTTCGTCTTTCATGAACGGTTCCCCCGTGTCAGGAATTTCCGGGGCGCCTGCCGCCCCTGCCGCGCGGGCGCGAGGCATGTCCCCGGCCGGCGTTGAGCTTTTCCAGGGCCTTGCGCACTTGTTGCACCAGCGTGGCGAAATCGCAAGTGGCCGTGGCATCGCGGGCGATGAAAACGTAGTCATGGCCCGGGCGCAGCAGCTGGCGCGGCAACAGGCGCACCGCCTCGCGCAGGCGCCGGCGGGCGCGGTTGCGCAGCACCGCCTTGCCGATCTTCTTCGTCACCGTGAAGCCTACGCGCGCCGGACCGTCATCGCCGCGAGAACGCATCTGCACCACCACGCACGGCATGGGACGGAAAACGCCGCGCGCCGTGGCCAGGAAATCGCGCCGCTGGCGCAGGCGCGGCGGCAATGGACCGTTCTTGATGTGCGGGGCGGGCATGGGCTGGCCGCCTGCGTTGGAGCCGGGCCGTCAGCGGCGGCGGGCATGACCGACGCGCCATCGGCAAGCCGGCGGAACGGTTCAGGCGCTCAGGCGCTTCCTGCCCTTGGCGCGGCGGCGGGCCAGCACCTTGCGACCGCCGCGGGTGGCCATGCGGGCGCGGAAACCGTGACGGCGCTTGCGCACCAGTCGGCTGGGCTGGAATGTGCGTTTCATGACGGTATCTCCCGGTGTTTCCAAAGAGTGCGCGCGCCCAGGGCGCGAAAACCATGCCGGCGCGCGTTTCACGTGTGATCCTGCGAGGCAGATGCCCGAAGCTTGCGGGCTTATAGCGGGATGAGGCGGGGGTCGTCAATCGCGCGTGCGCGCATGGCGGGCATGTCGCTGCGGGATGCATGGGGCGCCGGCTATGGTGATGATGCCGCAATGATTGCTTGTGGGAAGCGCCGGTCATCGGGATATCGCCTTTGGCTCCCCGGCGCGTTATGATCGGGATGCACGGGGCCGATGCCCGGCCGTATCGTCGTGTCCCGCCATTTCCAGCCACGTCACATTCCGAGCCGAAGCACTGGGAGGAGCCGATGAGTTACCAGACACAGCGCCGTGTCTATCTGGTCGATGGCGTGCGCACGCCCTTCCTGCGCGCCACCGCCATACCGGGGCCGTTCACCGCCGTGGCGCTGGCGCAGCGGGCGCTGGCGGCGTTGATGGAGCGCGTGGACGTGGCCAGGGAGGCGGTGGACGAGGTGGTGATGGGCTGCGTGCTGCCGGGGCCGGTGGAAGTGAACATCGCGCGGGTGGCGGCCCTGCGGGCTGGGTTGGACAAGGCCACGCCGGCGCTCACCGTCAACCGGGTTTGCGGCTCGGGAATGCAGGCGATCGACACGGCGGCGCGCGCCATCCTGCTGGGCGAGGCCGAGGTGGTGCTGGCCGGAGGCGTGGAGAGCATGAGCCACGCGCCGGTGACGCTGAACAACGGCATGAAGACCTTCCTGGCGCTATACGGGCGGGCGCGCACGCTCAAGGAAAGGCTGCGGGTGCTGGCCAGCTTCCGTCCCGCCTACCTGAAGCCGGTGGAAAGCATGTGGTGCGCGCTGTCCGACCCAGTGGTGAACATGAGGATGGGCGACACCGCGGAAGTGCTGGCGCGCAAGTTCGCCATTCGGCGCGAGGAGATGGACGCCTTCGCCCTGCGCAGCCACCGGCGGGCAGCGGCGGCGTGGGAAGAGGGGCGCTTCGACGAGGAGGTGATCGCGATCACCGACGGGGAGGGTCGAACCCTTGCGCGCGACAACGGCGTTCGCGCCGATACCACGGCGGAGAAACTGGCGCGGCTGAAGCCGGCCTTCGACCCCGCCGGCGCGGTGACAGCGGGCAACAGCTCGCAGCTGACCGATGGCGCCTGCGCGGTGTTGCTGATGAGCGAGGAGGCCTTGCGGCGGCATGGCCTGACGCCGCTGGCGCGCATCGAGGGCTGCGCCTGGGCCGGGCTGGAACCGCGCGAGATGGGCCTGGGTCCGGCGCACGCCATGGCCAGGCTCCTGGCGCGCGGCGGGTTGGCGCTTTCCGACATCGACCTGTTGGAGATCAACGAGGCCTTCGCGGTGCAGGTGCTGGCGGTTACACGGGCGCTGCGCGACGAGGCCTATTGCCGCGAGGTGCTGGGGCTCGAGGGCGCGCTGGGAGACATCGACCCCGAGCGGCTCAACGTCGACGGCGGGGCCATCGCGTTGGGCCATCCGCTAGGGGCGTCGGGGGCGCGCATCGTCCTGCATCTGGCCCGCGCCATGGCGCGCGAAGGGGCCGCGAGAGGGGTTGCCAGCCTTTGCATCGGTGGTGGCCAGGGCGGCGCCATGCTGTTGCATCGGTGAAGGAGATCCGGGCAGGGCGCTCAGTGCAGGTGGTTCTCGGCGTGCGGGCTGTCGAGCGAAAAGGCCGGGATTTCCACCTTGAAGCGTTCGCCGTCCGCGGTTTCCATCTCGTAGAATCCGCGCATGAAACCGCTGGCGGTGCGCAGGGGCGTGCCGGAAGTGTATTCGAACTTTCCCCCGGGGCGCAGGATGGGCTGTTCACCGACGACGCCAGCGCCGCGCACTTCCGTCGTCTGGCCACGGGCGTCGGTGATGATCCAGTGGCGGGTGCGCAGGATCACGGTATCGTGGCCCAGGTTGGCGATTTCCACGTGATAGAGCCAGACATGGTAATTGTTGTCCGGATCGGATTGGTCGGCTCGGTATTCCGGACGCACGCGCACGCGTATGCCGCGGGTGACACATTCGTAGACATCCCGCGCGCCAGGGGTGTGCCGTCGTGTCCTGTCGGTTTTCATCGGCGCCGCTCCCGCCGTCTCCGCCCCCCGCCCTGCCAGAGCGCATCCTATCGTATTCCATCCTGGTGTCTAATGCCAAAATGCATGAAGGACCCCCCACCGCCCCGCGCTCTGGCCCAAGCCCTGTCCATCACTGCCTGAGAGTGGACGGCGCGCACCGGGCCGCCCTTCGGGCAGATGGGTATCACAGGCCGGCCAGCGCCAGGGCGGTGGCCAGCAGCAGCGCCGCGTCCAGCGCCGGGAAGCCGGCCAGCGCAGACGGCGCGCATGGACGCCGTGGCGATGCCAGACATTCGCCCAGGGGGAGGGCCAGCCGCAGCATCGACA
>JALVRJ010000218.1 GCA_027031305.1 Hyphomicrobiales bacterium
TTGTCGAACAGCTCCATGCAGGCTTCCAGCAGGCACTTCTCGGTGAACGGGTCACCCACCTGCACGGTGGGGCGTTTCTCCTCCACGTCATCGCCGAAAGTGGCCGAGGCCATGGTGGCGCCGTGAATGCCGTCACGCCCCGTCTTCGCACCCAGGTACACCACCGGCAGGCCCACGCCCTTGGCCTTCGAGTAGAAAATCTTGTCCTTGGTGGTCAGCCCGGCGGCGAAGGCGTTCACCAGGATGTTGCCGTCGTAGCGCGCGTGAAAGTTCACCTCGCCGCACACCGTGGGCACGCCGAAGCAGTTGCCATATCCGGCGATGCCCGCCACCACGCCGGAGACGAGATGCCGCGTCTTCCAGTGCTCCGGGCTGCCGAAGCGCAGGGAATTGGCCGCCGCGATGGGCCGCGCGCCCATGGTGAACACATCGCGCAAAATGCCCCCCACGCCCGTGGCCGCGCCCTGGTATGGCTCGATGTATGAGGGGTGGTTGTGGCTCTCCATCTTGAACACCAGCGCCTGGTCATCGCCGATGTCGATCACACCCGCGTTCTCGCCCGGCCCCTGGATGACCCACGGCGCTTCCGTCGGCAGGGTGCGCAGCCATTTCTTGGAGGACTTGTAGGAGCAGTGCTCGTTCCACATGGCCGAGAAGATGCCGAGTTCGGTGAACGTCGGTTCCCGACCGAGTAGCTGGAGAATTTTCTCGTATTCCTCACGTCTAAGCCCGTGCTCCGCCACCAGTTCCGGCGTGATCTCGATGTCGATCTCGTTCACCGGCACGTTGTTGGCTGCATTCTCTGTCATGCCGCCACTCCCCATGCTGCCGATGGGCGCTTGACTGTAGCGATGGGTGCTCTCCCCATCACGTCATTGCCGCGCTTGTCCCGGCAATCCAGGGCAACGTGCACCGGAGCGTGCCGCCCTGGATGCCCGGCACAAGGCCGGGCATGACGGGAGAGGGTGGGCTTCAGCCCGTGCTCCGCCACCAGCTCCGGCGTGATGGCGATATCCACCTCATTCACTGGCGCGTTCTTGGCCGCATTCTCACTCATGCCACCATCCCCTTCGCTGCCGATGCGCGCCTTTCCATCATCGAGACGCCATTATCCTCTGCAGCAGGCCCGCTCCCCACTACTACGTCATGCCCGGGCTTGTCCCGGGCATCCAGGGGCGAAACGCTCACGCGTTCATGATGAGCAATGCCATTGGCCGCAACGATTGAGGTGGAGATGCACTTCCCTCGGCATGAGCAGCATTCAAATCGCTCAAAATTACCAACGGAGCAAGCCGCTCTGGATTGCCGGGACAGGCCCGGCAATGACGGATAGGAGGAATGACCGACGTGGAGGACACGCTCAACACTCTTGCTCATGCCGCCACCTCCTCGACGATGGACAGGAACAGCGGCAGGCACTCTTCGCCGCCGTGCAGCGCCTCCACCCGGTCTTCCGGATGCGGCATCATGCCGATGACGTTACCGCGCGCGTTCATCACCCCGGCGATGTCATTGATGGAACCGTTCGGGTTCGTGCCCTCGGCGTAGCGGAAAACGACGCGCCCCTCGCCCTCCAGCCGTTTCAACGTTTCTTCATCGGCATAATAGTTGCCGTCATGATGGGCCACGGGGCAGGGGAGGATGTCGCCCTTCTTCAGCCGGTTGGTGAAGAACGTCGAATCGTTCTCCACGCTCAGCTTCACCGTCCTGCACACGAACTTCAAGCCCGCGTTGCGCATGAGCGCCCCGGGCAGCAGCCGCGCTTCGGTGAGAATCTGAAAGCCGTTGCACACGCCAAGCACCTTCACGCCCTTCTCGGCGGCGGCGATGACCGCCCGCATGATGGGCGAGCGCGCGGCGATGGCCCCGGCGCGCAGATAATCGCCATAGGAAAAGCCGCCCGGAATGACCACGAGGTCGACGCCCTTCGGCAGTTCCGTGTCCGTGTGCCAGGCCACGTGCGGCTTGCGTCCGCTGGCGAGTTCCAGCGCCCGGATCATGTCGTGTTCGCGGTTGATGCCCGGAAAGAGGACGACGGCGGACTGCATGGCGCTCAAGCCTCTATCTCTATTTCGTAGTCCTCAATCACGGTATTGGCGAGCAACTTCTCGCACATTTCCTTCATCGTCTCGCGCGCCTTCTCCGCGTCCGTCTCGTCCAGCTCCAGCGTGATGAGCTTGCCCTGCCGCACCTCGCCGACGCCGGAAAAGCCCAGCGCGGCAAGCGCGTGCGCGATGGCCTTGCCCTGCGGGTCCAGCACCGCCGGGCGCAGCATGATTTTCACCATGGCCTTCATCGATACCGCCACCTCCTGACTTGCGCCGCTGCAAACGGCCTTGCCGTCAGTGCAGCGCCATAGCAGATTCCACGCCACCACGCACCCCCGTCGCGTGGCGCCGTGCACGGGTGGAAACCTCTCATCCCTTCACCAGTTTCGGCCCCGTGCCGCCGCCGTTGGAACCGGAGATGATGCCCAGCCGCCGGGCCACTTCCGCGTAGGCGTCCACCAGCCCGCCCATGTCGCGGCGGAACCGGTCCTTGTCCAGCTTCTCCTGCGTCTTCATGTCCCACAGGCGGCAGGAATCGGGGCTGATCTCGTCGGCCAACACCGTGCGCACCATGCCATCGGGCGCATATTCCCGGCCGAATTCCAACTTGAAGTCCACCAGACGGATGCCGATGCCCGCGAACAGACCCGAGAGGATGTCATTGACCCGCAGCGAGAGGTGGATCATGTCGTCCACCTCCTGCGGGCTGGCCCAGCCAAAGGCATTGATATGCTCTTCCGCCACCAGCGGATCGCCCAGTTCGTCGTTCTTCAGGCAGAACTCCACGATGGCCCGCGGCAGGCGTTCGCCTTCCTTCAACCCCAGACGCTTGGCGATGGAGCCGGCGGCCACGTTGCGCACGATCACTTCCAGCGGAATGATCTCCACCTTCTTCACCAGCTGCTCGCGCATGTTCAGCCGCTTGATGAAATGGGTGGGAATGCCCATTTCCGCCAGCCGCTGGAAGATGAACTCCGAGATGCGGTTGTTCAGCACCCCTTTGCCTTCGATGACCTCGAACTTCTCGCCGTTGAAGGCGGTGGCGTCGTCCTTGAAATGCACCACCAGCGTGCCTGGCTCCGGCCCCTCGTAGAGAATCTTGGCCTTGCCCTCGTAGAGTTTCCTGCCCTTGACCATGATGATGCGAATCCCGTGCTCCTGCGCGGTGGCTTCAACGGCATCCGAAATGATCATCCGTCAACGGACGCGCCGCGCACCGCCTTCATTGCAAGTGTTCCTTCCCTTCCATATACATGATAGACGGCTTGCGAACAGATGCCAGAGGGCAGTGCTCAACAGGTTTCACACCGGATTCAGGGAGACGGCCGACCATGAGCGACGGCTTCGAGGAAAGAAAGAGGGCGTTCGAGGAAAAGTTCGCCCATGACCAGGACCTGCTGTTCAAGGCCCGCGCCCGGCGCAACTACAAGCTGGGCCTGTGGGTGGCCGAGCTGCTTGGCCTGTCCGGCAAGGAGGCCGAGGAATACGCCCGCTCCCTCGTCATTACCGACCTCGAGGAACCGGGCGACGAGGACGTGTTCCGCAAGGTGCGCGCCGATCTGGACGCCAGGGGCGTCGACGTTTCCGACCATCGCATCCGCCACAAGATGCAGGTGCTGCTGGAAGAGGCGGTGGAGGAAATCAGGAAGGAAGGCTGAGCGCTTAAGCGCCCCGTCCGCCCCCACATCCTGTGTCTTGCCGGGAGCCGCCTGCGGAACGCCGGAGTGTGCGCCTCCGGCGAATGACCACCGCTTGGCAAGGCTTCATCCGGTAGGATGACATTGACGTAACGAATTGTTGTATTCACCTTTTCAGCATCGAATCTCAACTTCCACCGGAACTTGTGATAATACTGCCCGTCCATCCGAAGGGTATGTGTCCCGAGACAATTTGGTGAAGCCGCTGGCTTCGAACCGGGGCAGGGTTCTCGGCATCTTGGCGGTCATTTTGTTTGAACTGCCTGGAGCCTGGCGTTCAGCTTGTGTTCAGCTTGCATGACGGAGATTGCCATCCGGACTTCAAGCGCCTGAGAACGGAATCGTTGAATGAATGGCGCGGTCGCGCGTGCCTCGCAGATGATAATGGGCGCGGCCTTCGTGCCGCACAACTCGGAAGGGGAGATCATGAAACGCTTGTGGATGGTGTTGGCCTTGTTGCTGGCGTTGCCGTTTGCCACCGTGCAGGCCTGGGCGAAGGTTGAGGTGAACGTGGATCTTTCCACCCAGCGAATGCATGTGAAGGTGGACGGCAGGCCCTACGCCACCTGGCGCATTTCGTCCGGCCGCAGGAAATACTACACGCCGCGCGGCACCTATCGCCCCAAGTGGCTAAAACGGATGCATTACTCGCGCAAATACGACAATGCCCCCATGCCCTATTCCATCTTCTTCCGGGGTGGTTACGCCATTCATGGCACCAACATCGTCTCGCGCCTTGGGCGCCCCGCCTCGCACGGCTGCATCCGCCTGAGCCCGTCCAACGCCGCCACGCTGTTCAGTCTGGTGCAACAACACGGGCGCAAGAACACCATCATCCGCATCACCGGCTCCACCGACGTCGCCTACGCCAACCTGCCCAAGCCCAGGAAGGTGAAGAGGCGTCTGGTCAAACGCAGGAAATATCGCGGCCGCAGGTATGCCCGCCGCCGCCATGTACGCCATGTAAGGCACACGCCGCGTCATCACCGGCCAAGGTTCGACTTTCTGCAAGTCTACGGCGCTGTTCTGTTCCGTTGAATCCCGGCCGAAGACGGGCAGGGCTCCTGATACCAGATTGCGCAATGTCTGACTGGTGAGACTGCCCCGCGCCCCCACCCAATCCCTTGTTTTTCACAAGGGGCTGTCCTGGATAAATCACTCAATGCCGTTTCACATCATTGAAATCACGAAGATTTCCCAATATCTGAATAGCAAGATTTTTGAGGGGTTGAGAGA
>JALVRJ010000219.1 GCA_027031305.1 Hyphomicrobiales bacterium
GCCGACCGCACCGACGAGCTGGTGCGCGCGGTCAACACCGCCGCCCGCGACCTGGCGCTGACCCTGGCCGGCGCCCTGCCCCGCGACGTCGAGCGCCGTTGGCGGCGTGGCGACATGGCCGCCTACACCCACCACCTGGCCAACTACATGGACCAGCAGGTGGAGGCGGAAGTGGCGGCGAATTACGCCTCTTCCGGCCGCCTGCGCGAAAAGGTGGACGCTTTCATCGCCCTGTTCGAGGAGCTGCTTCAGGAAGTGGCCACCTCGGACGCAGGCGACGAGCTGGTGGATTCCTGTCTCAATTCCGACAGCGGCCGCCTCTACCTCATCCTCAACCGCGCCCTTGGCCGCGAGGTATGACATGAGTGGAGGGCGGTGGTCATGAGCGCCACGCGAGCCAGGGCGCCCGCGCCACCGCCCCTGCCGGCCTGCCGCTTGCGCGTCTTGCGGCGCGACCGCCCCTTGCGCCGTGCCTTCACCATCTCCCGCGGCTCGCGCACGCGGGTGCATACCATCGTCGTCGAGCTCGCCGACGCGGCCGGGCGCCTCGGGCGTGGCGAGGCCGTCCCCTACCCACGCCATGGCGAAACCCCCGAACGGGCGCTGGCCGACCTGCGCCGGGCACGCCCCGCCATCGAGGCCGGGGGCCTTTCCGTTCACGACCTGCCGCGGATGCTCTCCACCCTCGCCGCGCGCACCGCGCTGGACTGCGCCATGTGGAACCTCGCCGCCCGCCGTGCCGGCCGCCCCGTCTGGGCGCTCGCCGGCCTGCCACGGCCGCGACCGCGCCGCACCGCCTGCACCATCTCGCTGGCCACGCCGGACAACATGGCGGCCGAGGCGCGGGAACGCGCCGCCTACCCATTGCTGAAAATGAAACTTGGTGGAACCGGAGGCGCGGAGGCCGAAATCGCCCGCCTGCGGGCCGTGCGCGCCGCCCGCCCGGACGCGGAGCTCATCGTCGATGCCAACGAGGGCTGGCGCGCAACCGACCTGCCGCGCCTGCTGCAAGCCTGCGCCGCGGCCAGCGTGGCGCTGGTGGAACAGCCCCTGCCCGCCGGGGCCGACGCCATCTTGGCCGACATCCCCCGTCCAGTGGTGGTCTGCGCCGACGAATCCGTGCGTGGCCAGGCCGACCTGTCCGCCCTCGCCGCCCGCTACGACGCCATCAACGTCAAGCTGGACAAGGCGGGCGGCTTCACACCCGCCCTCGCCCTGGCCCGGGCCGCGCGCGAGCACGACATGAGAATCATGATCGGTTGCATGTTGGCCGGCTCTCTGGCCATGGCGCCGGCCTTCCTGCTCGCCCCATTGGCCGACTGGATCGACCTCGACGGCCCGCTGCTGCTGGCCGAGGACGACGAACCGGGCATTGTTTACGACGGCGCCCTCATGCACCCGCCGCCCCCCACCCTGTGGGGTTAGCCCGGCGATCTCGAATCCCGGAAAAACATGCGGGACACGGCCCACTCCCCCGCCCGACCATCTGGTCGGCACAATATCGGGTGGTTGGGCGGCGGAGAGG
>JALVRJ010000220.1 GCA_027031305.1 Hyphomicrobiales bacterium
ATTCGCCGTGGGAGCGGTGGAGGAACGCGACCTGCTGCCAAGGCGCGAGGACATGCGCGCCGGCGACATCCTGGTGGGGCTGGCCTCCTCGGGCCCGCATTCCAACGGCTATTCGCTCATTCGCAAGGTGGTGGACAGGGCGGGCCTGGGCTGGGACGACCCGGCGCCATTCGATGAAACCCGTGCGCTGGCCGAGGCGCTGTTGCAGCCCACGCGCATCTACGTGGCGCCATTGTTGCGGGCGCAGCGCACGGCGGAAGCCGGGGCGAAGGGATATGCGCACATCACCGGCGGCGGCCTGCCGGAAAACCTGCCGCGCGTGCTGCCCGACCGCCTGGCGGCGCACGTGCACCTGCACGCCCTGCCCTTCTGGCCGGTGTTCCAGTGGCTGCGGGAGGTGGGCGACATCGCCGATGACGAAATGCTGCGCACCTTCAATTGCGGTGTCGGCATGGTGGCCATCGTGGCGCGGGCCAACGTGGACGCGTTCATGCTGATGATGGGCAACGAGGGCGAACGGCCGTTCATCCTCGGCGAACTGGAGGAGCGGCAGGAGGGGGAACCGCGGGTGCGTTTCGAGGGCAAGTTGGGATGATTTTCCAGTAGGCGTCCGACCGCCCTCTCCGCTTCCCCTCCCCTGCTCCCTCAATGGCGAGCAAGGGGCCCGGTGGAGCGCGTGGAGTATCGGAGCGCATTGCGAGACAAGGCAACGAAGCGAGGCGTGGGATGACGCAAGGCAGGAAGCGGGTGGTGGCGCTCATTTCGGGGCGCGGCTCCAACATGGAGGCACTGTTGCGCGTGGCGCGGCTGCCCGGCTGCCCCTACGAGATCGTCGGCGTCGTCTCCAACGTGCCCGGCGCGAAGGGGCTGGAAATGGCGGCGAGGGCGGGGGTGGCCACGGCAGTGGTGAATCACCGAAGCTTCGAAACGCGCGAGGCTTTCGAGGAAGTGCTGCACGAGACGCTGCTGGTGTTCGCCGCCGACATCGTGGCCTGCGCCGGGTTCATGCGCATCATGACGGAGGGCTTCGTTGGGCGCTGGGAAGGGCGGATGCTGAACATTCACCCTTCCCTGCTGCCGCTGTTCCGCGGTCTGCACACGCATCGGCGGGCCCTTAAGGCGGGGGTGAAGGTGCACGGCGCGACGGTGCATTTCGTGACGCCGGAGCTGGACGGCGGACCCATCATCATCCAGGGGGCGGTGCCGGTGCTGCCCGATGATGACGAAGGGGCGCTGGCGGCGCGGGTGTTGCAGGTGGAGCACCGCATCTATCCGGCGGCATTGTGGCAGGTGGCGGCGGGCAAATGCAGGCTGGAGGAAGGCCGCGTGAAAACGAGCGACTGGCCGGTGGCGGAACGAGCGCGGTTGTTCTGCCCGGATGTGGACATCCTGCCCCGACAGGATTGAGTGGCGGGCTTGGAAAATGATTCCGCTTTTTCAATCAAGCCACTGAATCAGCTTGCCTTTTCCTCACTTGACAAGCTCGGATCATGGTGGATGACGCGGTTGCGCCCCTGCTGCTTGGCCTGATAGAGGGCATCGTCCGCACGCTTCAGCAACACCTCGAGCGTATCGTTGCGATTCTCGAAGCTGGCCAGGCCGATGGATATGGTGATGTGCAGGTCCTTTTCCCCTTCTTCCGTGGGGATCTTGAAGGGCTTCGAGGCAATGGCGCAGCGCAGGCGTTCGGCCACCATCCTGGCCATGCGGCCATCGCTGCCGGAAAGGAGGACGGCGAATTCCTCGCCGCCGATGCGGCAAACGACGTCCAGCTTGCGCACCTGCTTGCTCAGCCGCTTCGCCGTCTCCTGCAACACGGCGTCACCGGCGTCATGGCCCCAGGTGTCGTTCACCTTCTTGAAATAGTCGAGGTCCATCACCAGCACGGACAGCGCGCGGCCGCGCTGGGCCGCCTCCTCCACCATGGCGCGTCCGTGGGTGAACAGGTAGCGGCGATTGTAAAGGCCGGTGAGCGGATCGATCATGGAAAAGGTGACCGACTGGCGCAGGCTCTCGCGCAGGCGCTGGATGTAACGCCAGCGCCGCAACTGGATGCGCAGGCGCGCGGCCAGCTCGTCGCGCGAGATGGGACAGTTAAGGTAATCGCTGGCGCACACCTCCAGCGCCTGGGCCAGTTCCTTGTGGTCGGCCTTGTGCACCAGCAACATGACCGGGATCTGGCGGCCATGGGTCATGGCGCGGATCTGCGAACAGATGCGCACGGTGTCGTGCCTGTTCAGCGGCATCTCCAGCAGCACGCCCTCGAACTCGCCGGCGCGCACACCCTCCAGCAGCTGCACCGGGTCGGAGAACATCACCGGCTCATGCATCTCGCGCAACCATTGCGCAAGCTGGCCGTTGGCATTTTCCTCGTTCAGCAACACGGCCAGGCGCGCCGGCTTGTCGTCCTCGTTGTCGACCCGCGTCTCCAGCAACAGCTCGTCGCCGATGCTGCTTTCCAGCTCGTCCTGAAGGAACTTGAAGCGGGCCAAGGCGCGCAAGCGGGTGAGCAAGGTCATTTCATCAATGGGCTTTACCAGGTAGTCGTCGGCACCGGCCTGGAAGCCCTTGTTGCGGTCCTCGGGCTGGTCAAGCGCGGTGATCAGGATGACGGGAAGCTGGCGGGTGAGCGGGTTGGCCTTGATGCGGCGGCAAACCTCGAAGCCATCCATGCCGGGCATCATGACGTCGAGCAAAACAATGTCCGGGCGCACGCGCTGCACCACGTCCAGGGCCTCGGGGCCGTTCATGGCCGTGTGGACCTCGAAATACTCGGCCTCCAACAGCGCTTGCAAAAGGCGCACATTGGCCGGCACATCATCGACTATCAAAACCCGTGCGCTCATGATACCCCATACTCCACACTCACTTGCAACTACTACCTTCAGGTGAACATTTCAACACATTCAACCAAGAAAACTCGCCACCATGTTCAGGAAATCGTTGACCGAAATGGGCTTGGACATGTAGGCCTCGCAGCCGCTGGCCCGTATCTTTTCCTCGTCACCCTTCATGGCGAAGGCGGTGACGGCGATGACTGGAATGTGCTTCAGCTCGTCATCGGCCTTCAGCCACTTGGTGACGTCTATGCCTGAAACCTCCGGCAGCTGGATGTCCATCAGAATCAGGTCCGGTACGTGTTCGCGCGCCAGGTCCAGCGCCTGCATTCCGTCCTGCGTGGCGATGACGTCATAACCGCGTGATTCCAGCAGGTCGGTGAACAACTTCAGGTTCAGCTCGTTGTCCTCGACGATGAGCACCGTCTTGCGGCCGGCTTCCCGCTCCGTTTCCTGCTCCGTCGTACCCGGCATGAGTGTCGTTCCCTGTCAGTCAATCCCCGAATGACGGGAGAGGCGCCACTGCGGGCAAGAGCCACTCCCCTTTCTCGCATCAAGTTCTAGCAAACGGACGTGTGAAAAGGGTTATGAGGATGGGTAAGGACATCATTCGGATTCGTTGGAAAATTCATCCTCGCGCGTTTACCCTTCGGTAACCAGGGGCGGTGCGGCCCGCCGCCGGTGGTTGGATGGTGGACGATGGTAGCATGAAGGGAAAAGGCGGGAAATGTCAGATATTTCGGAGCTCGGCGCGGTGATGCTGGCGTGGCTGGCGCGGGAGCCAGAGAGGCTGCGCCGGTTTTGCATGGCCACGGGCTATGACGAGGCCTCGCTGAAAGAGGACCTGGGCGGGGAGGCGCTGGGGCTGGCGGTGATGGAACATGTGCTTGGCGATGAATCCCTGTTGATGCAATTCTGTGCCGAAACCGGCACGCCGCCGGAGCAGCCAATGCGCGTCTGGCAAAGGACGCAAGGGGAAACCTGAGATACCCGGAGCCGTGAACGTCATGGACGCCATCACCGCGCAGCAGGTCCGCCACCTGCGCCTGTCGCCACACAGGCCGTTGCTGATTTGCGATGTCGATGGCGTGGTGGTGAAATTCGTCGCGGCGCTGGAAGAGTGGCTGGCGGCGCGCGGGTTGACGCTGCATCCGGATTCGTGGGCGCTGGAGGGCAACATCCGCACGCCGGCCGGCGAGCCCGTCTCGGGGGTGGCCTTCGAGCGGTTGCTGCACGCCTTCTTTTCCGAACGCAGCGGTGACATGCCGCTGATGGAGGGAGCGGCGGAAGCATTGGCGGGCCTTGCCCGGCATGGCGTGCAGGTGGTGCTGCTGACCAACCTGCCCCATCAATACCGGGCGGCGCGGCGGCGCAACCTGGTGCGGCATGGGCTTAATTTTCCCGTGGTGACGAACTTCGGGCCAAAAGGACCGGCGGTGGGAATGCTGCGCCAGCTGGTGCGGGAAGAGGTGGCCTTCGTCGACGATCACCCGGATTTCCTGCATTCGGCCAGCCAGTGCCGGGTGCCGGGACGGCAGGTGCACCTGGTGCATTTCGTCGAGGAAGAATTGCCGTTTACCGCGCATTTGCCGCCGTTGAACGCGCCGCACGTGAAGGTGCGCGACTGGAGGCAGGCACAGGGAGTGCTGCGGCGCCTACTGGTGGAGGTGCCCTCGCGCCGGCACCTGGCGGACACGGGGGGCGAACGTTGACGATCTCGACGGGGTGGCGAACGACATGAACCAGAGACAGTCGCCCGATGTACGCATCGGAATAGACCTCGGCGGCACGAAAATCGCCGCCATTGCGTTCGACCGGGACGAGCAGGTGCTGTTTCGCGAGCGCGTGCCGACGCCGCGGCATGATTACGAGGGCGTGATCCGGGCCATCGCGGCGCTGGTGCGGCGGGCGGAAGTGGCGGCCGGGGTATCGCCGGAACGGGCGAGCGTGGGCGTCGGCACGCCGGGATCGGTTTCTCCGGCGACGGGCAGAATGCAGAACGCCAACTCCACCTGGCTTAACGACATGCCGTTCAAGGAAGACCTGGAGGCGGCGCTGGGGCGCGAAATCCGCATGGAAAACGACGCCAATTGCCTGGCCCTGTCGGAGG
>JALVRJ010000221.1 GCA_027031305.1 Hyphomicrobiales bacterium
GTACCGCGGCTGCCGATTCGGCGGCCTGGTAGGGCGGCGCATAGCCATAGGTCTTCTCGAACAGCTTGGCGAAGTCCATGGCCGAGCCGAAATAATCGTCGGAATATTTCAGCGTTGGCGCCCACTGCGAGGCGCATAGCGTATATTCGGCCGCCTTGCCGAACTTCTTAATGATCTTGGCCGAATCGCAATGCGTCATGGCCACCACCGGCACGTCCACCCGCATCTCGGCCATCTGCCGCACCGCCGTGGCCGCGCCCTTGGCGTGGCCGGACACCACCAGGATGTCGGGCTTCAGCGCCTTCACCTTGGTCAGGGTGGTGGACATGTCGTTGAGTTCCTTCGGCAGCTTGTCGTCGATGACGATCCTCATGC
This sequence comes from Hyphomicrobiales bacterium, assembly GCA_027031305.1. GTDB lineage: Bacteria > Pseudomonadota > Alphaproteobacteria > Rhizobiales > Aestuariivirgaceae > Thermopetrobacter. Next base: position 376 of record JALVRJ010000221.1, read on the forward strand.
CGTATTTTTTCGCGTCGTCCATCACGCCGGCGCGAATGTCCTGGCTGAACGGATCGTTCTCGATGGCCAGCGCCACCGTCATCTGGTTGGGCTTCTTGCCCATCTTGTCGGCGTTCTCCGCCGCCAGCGCGATGGCCGATTGCAGGTATTGCTCGGAGGTGGACAGCACCGCGAACAGATACTTGTAGCCCTTGGTGAACAGCGAGCGCGAGGCGCCATTGGCCTCCACCATGGGGATCTTGTTCTTTTCCGTCACCGGCGCGATGGCCTTCGTCAGGCCCGACGAATACGGCCCCAGCATGAATTTCACGCCGTCCTGCTTGATCAGCCGCTCGGCCAGCGCCGCCGCGCGCGCCGGCGTCGACTCGTCGTCGTAATACTTCACCGCCAGCTTGCAGGTCTTGTCGCCGAGCTTCACCCCGCCCTTGTCGTTGATGATCTTCAGCGCCAGGTCGTAACCGTTCCTGGTGTGCTTGCCGTTGGTGGAATACTTGCCCGTCAGCGAGACCGCCGCGCCCAGGGTGATGGTGCAGTCCTCCGCCAGGGCCGGCGTCGCGCCCATGCCGCCCAGCGCCAGCCCCACGGCCAGCAGGGAAGTGCCCAGCATCGTGCGTCTGGAAATCATTTCATACCCTCCCGATTTCCTTGTTCTCCCGGCTCCTGCCCATGCCGCGCCCGCGTTATGTCTTGCATGATTTCCGCTCAGGGGCGAATGATGTCCGTCAACATGGAAAACGGACCGATGCCCAGGCGGGAACCGTGCGGACGGCACCGGCAGGAAAATTCGGGACGCGACCCGCGTCATCGGCGCGCCAGCACCACGCCGCGCGTCCCGCGTCCGCTGGAACGCTACAATGCATCACCCCCGCCCCGCAAGAGAGAATCGAACGTCCATGCATCAGAAAGCACCCGTGATCCCATGAACACCCCCCACACGCCCCTCACCGTGGCCCTCACCGGCGCCACCGGCTTCGTCGGCGCCCACACCCTGCGCGCGTTGCTGCGGCATGGCGCGCGCGTGCGCGTCCTTGCCCGCGACCCGGCCCGCCTGGAGGAAACGCTGGCGCCCCTGCCACGGCAATGGCGCGCCCGCGTGGCCATCGTCCCCGGCGCCCTGGCGACCAGCCCGCATGATGCCGAAAACCACA
>JALVRJ010000222.1 GCA_027031305.1 Hyphomicrobiales bacterium
GGGCCCTTGCGCAACCTGGAGCAGACGCTGGCGGCGTGCCAGCTGGAGCCGGCGGGGATGATGGTGGCGCCGCTGGCGGCGTCGGAGGCGGTGTTGACGGACGATGAGCGCGAGCTCGGCGCGTTGGTGCTGGACATCGGCGCGGCACAGACCGGCTGGGCCGCGTGGCAGGAAGGCATGTTGCTGGAAACGGCCGTGGTGCCGGTGGGCGGACACCATGTCACGCAGGACATCGCCGCCGGGCTGGGAACGCCCATCGCCGAAGCCGAACGGTTGAAGACCCGGCACGGCACGGTGGCGCCGGTGGGCGTGCACGACGAAGACGTGCTCAGCGTGCCGGTGCTGGGCGAGAGCGGCCCGGGCGGCTGGCAGAAGGTGCGGCGGGCGGAGTTGCAGGCGATCATCCGTCCGCGGGTGGAGGAAATGCTGGAATTGCTGCGCGAGGCCACCGCGCACCTGCCGCTGGCGGTGCGGCGGCACGTGGTGCTGACCGGTGGCGGGGCGCAGCTGACGGGACTTGCGGGGATGGCGGAAGAGTTGCTGGGCGCGCGGGTGCGCGTTGGCGGCGTGCGCAACCTGGCGGGTCTGCCGCCGGCGCTGGCCGGGCCGTCGCAGGTGGTGGTGGCGGGATTGGCGCAGGCGGCGTTGCGGCCTGATGCACAAGGGTTCTCGACCGTCTGGCAGGCAGAGGCCGTGCTGAACGCCGCCGGAGGATACCTGGGCAAGGTCAGGCAGTGGTTCCGGGAGAGTTTCTGATCGTTTCGCGCCGATGCGCGGGCGCTTCCGGCTCGCTTTCGTTCGTCAGCGTCCAACCGGTCCTTTCCACTGCCCCGCCCAACCATCCCATCATGTCGGGTGGTGGGTCGGGAGAGCGGGCTTTTTTGCCAAGTGCCAGGTGGCGTGGGACAACTTTTCAATGCGGCGTTAACCATTTGTTATCCAAACGGCAAGCATCATCGGGAGCAACAAACAAGCGGGTCGTTGCCTCAAGCCATTCGGAAGGGGAATCATGGCTATCAACATCAGTGCTCCCGATCTTGCCGAGCTGAAGCCACGCATCACGGTGTTCGGCGTGGGTGGCGGCGGTTGCAACGCCGTCAACAACATGATCGATTCCAACCTCACGGGGGTGGAGTTCGTGGTTGCCAACACCGACGCGCAGGCGCTGGCGAAGAGCCCGTGCGAGCGCAAGATCCAGATGGGCATCCAGGTGACGCGCGGCCTGGGCGCCGGGTCGCAGCCGGAAATCGGCGCGCAGGCGGCGGAAGAGGCGCTGGGCGAGATCGTCGATCATCTGTCCGGCTCCAACATGGTGTTCATCACCGCCGGCATGGGCGGCGGCACGGGCACGGGCGCGGCGCCGGTGATCGCGCGCGAGGCGCGCCGCGAGGGTATCCTGACCGTGGGCGTGGTGACCAAGCCGTTCAATTTCGAGGGGCGCCGGCGCATGGCCATCGCCGAGCGCGGTATCGACGAGCTGGCGCAGAACGTGGACACGCTCATCGTCATCCCGAACCAGAACCTCTTCCGGGTGGCCAACGAGGCGACCTCGTTCACCGCCGCCTTCGCCATGGCCGACCAGGTGCTCTATTCGGGCGTGGCTTCCATCACCGAGCTGATGACCAAGGAAGGGCTGATCAACCTCGACTTCGCCGACGTGCGGGCGGTGATGTCCGACATGGGCAAAGCGATGATGGGCACCGGCGAGGCCACCGGCGACAACCGGGCCGAGGAGGCGGCGCTGGCGGCCATTTCCAACCCGTTGCTGGACATCGAATCCATGGCCGGGGCGCGCGGCGTGCTCATTTCCATCGCCGGCGGGCCGGACCTGACGCTCTACGAAGTGGATCAGGCGGCCTCGCGCATCCGCGAGGAAGTGGACCCGGATGCCAACATCATCGTCGGCGCCACCATCGAGGAAGACCTGGAAGGCACCATGCGCGTTTCCGTGGTGGCCACGGGCCTGCAGGAAGAAGGCGAGATGGCCGCCACCGATGGCGCCACCAGGGTCGCCACCGAGGCCACGGCCCACACCACCAATACCACCGGTGGCAACACCGTGTCGATGACGGCGCCAGGCGTCGCGCCGGTGGGGGCGCCCGTCTATCCGCGGCCGGAAACGGTCGGCGCGGGAAACACAGATGGACAACGACAGTTGGAGGAGCACGGTGTGGCGCAGCCGGCGCCGGAGGAAGAGGCCCCGAGGTCGCAGACGCCGCCGGAGCCACCGCAGATTCGCCAATCGGAGGATGTCGCCGCGGCGGAACCCTTCGAGGAAGAGTTGCCGTTTTCTTCCGCGCCGGAAGAACATGATGAGGGCGTGAGTGCGCCGGTGGACACCCCGCGTGGCTGGGAGACCTCCAACGCTCACCGTCCGATGACGGAGGCTCCGGCGCGGCCGCCACGGCCGCGGACGCCACCGCGCACAGAAGGGCGTGAACCTGCCTCGGCGCCGACGACGGAGCGGCCGGGTGGCGGCGCGAACATCCGGATCTCGGACCTGCCGCCGAACATCCAGCAGCTGGTGGAAAAGAAGCAGGAGCACCTGAAGAAACTGGGTGGAAAGGCGCCGAGCGGATCGAAGCGGCGCAAGCTGTTCGGGATCATGAAGGGCCTGCTGGGGGCTGGGCAGTCCGCTCCCGAGGATGGGATGGCGCAGGAGAGGACCGCGCCGCAGGCAGGCGGCACCAGCAACAGGCCGGCGCGAGAGCGTGGTCCCGACATGCGTACCCTGCTGGAGGATGACGACGACCTGAACATCCCTGCCTTCTTGCGGCGGGGCGGCGCGGGCGGCTGAGGCGCGGCTTTCGCAAGCATGGCGGGGACGACCACGGCATTGAAACCGGCGGAACACATTTCCGCCGGTTTTTTGCTGCACGAGCAAGGCATGACGTTTGCGGGGAATGCCGAATTCGGTTACCCATGGCAATCATGGCTCCGCAAAGGGGCGGAATCGGGAACGTGGAATATTGCCGATGCCGGATGGGATCGAGGGTGGTCGTGTGGCCCGTGGCCGGGGCAGGGCCTCGTGGCCTTGCACCGGGAGCGGGGCGCGCGTCCCTGGCGGGCGGGTGCTGGCGGTGGTGCTGGCCATGGGCTTGCTGAGCGGCTGTGGCGGCGGTTTCGGCATGTCCGACCTGCTGGGCGGAGGAGACGACGATGCCATTTCTCCGGCCATGGACCTGGCGAACGACAAGGAATCCATCTCCAAGCTCTACAACGAGGGCCTGGAGGCGCTGAAGAAAAAGGAATACCGAACGGCGGCGAAGAAATTCGCCGAGGTGGAGCGGCGCTTTCCCTATTCGCGCTGGGCCAGCAAGGCCATTCTGATGCAGGCCTTCGCCCAATATCAGCGCAACGATTATGACAAGGCCATCGCGGCGGCCAAGAAGTTCCTGGCCCTGCACCCGGGGCACAAGGATGCTCCCTACGCGCATTACCTTGTCGCGCTGTCGCTGTATGAGCAGATCGGCGACGTGAAGCGCGACGTGACGGCGGCTCGGAAGGCGCGCGAGGCCCTGCAACTGGTGGTCAACCGTTTTCCCGACACGCGCTACGCGGCCGACGCGGCGCGCAAGCTGAAGGCGGTGGAAGACCACCTGGCCGGCAAGGAAATGGAGGTGGGGCGCTATTACCTGAAGCGGGGCAACTACCTTGCGGCCATCAACCGCTTCAAGAAGGTCATCACCGATTACCAGACCACCGCGCACGTGCCGGAGGCACTCTATCGGCTGGTGGAGGCCTACCTGGCGCTGGGCATTCGTTCCGAAGCGCAGACGGCGGCGGCCGTGCTCGGGCACAATTTCCCAGATTCGCCGTGGTACAAGGACGCCTACGCCCTGTTGACCGGGCAGGGAATCTCGCCGCAGGAGAATACCGGCTCGTGGATCTCGCGCGCGTTCAGGAAACTGGTTCCGGGTTGAGCGACGGGGAGTATGGGAATGAAAAAGGGCCGGCGCGCGCAAGGCGTCGGCCCGTTTGTCGTTTTCACCTGGCGTGAGATCATGCCAGAATGCATAAAGAACCACCCACCGCCCCGCACCCCAAATTGAGAAAATGAGGGCATGGGTGGGGGCACGGGGCGGTTCTACCGGTCAGCCTTTGCACAAACTGGTATCACTTCACGCGGGCCCAGACCTCGGCGTCGCACATGGAGTTGCCGATGGCGCAGCCCTGCACCTTCAGCTTGTTGGCGCCGAGCATGGTGACGGTGCCGTTGAAGGTCATGAAGGAAGGCATGTTCGGGTGCTTCATGTTACCCTTCCAAGCCTTGCCCTGCTTCTTGATGCCCTTGAACATCACGAAGCCCTTCTTCTTGCCGGAAATGATGGAACCGCACATGCCTCCACCGCATTTCCAGACCTTGGCGATGTCGCCACCGGGGCGCTTCCACTTGCCCCAGGGTTCCGCCGCCAGGGCGGGCGCGGCCAGCAGGCCGACGGTGACGGCGGCGGCGGACAGTGTCAGCGTGGCATGCTTGATGATGGACATGATGCTCGTTCTCCTTCCTGATACCGAGAATGCTGAACTTCGACTTTCGGCGCTGTTCATCCGGTCCTCCCTCTTCAGCGCCCGCTGTTCAAGGTGCCACGCCCGGGGAGTGGAGTCAAAGACATATTCCATCGGCCGCATACGAGAGGACCGTTTTCCCGGCCATGTTTTCCACCTGTTCCGTCCTTGCGTCTTTGGGTGTAATACCAGAATGCACCAAGAACCATTCGCCGTCCCCACCCCCGAAATGGTGAAAAACAACGGCCTTGGTGGGGGCGCGGGGGCTTGCACCGATCTGCCCTTGCGGAAGTTGGTATGAAGCCGGATCCATGCTCAGGCATCTTTCCATAAACAACGTGGTGCTCATTTCCGCCCTGGAACTGGAGCTGGGCGCGGGGCTGTCGGTGCTGACCGGCGAGACCGGGGCGGGCAAGTCCATCCTGCTGGAC